>JAKSJT010000099.1 GCA_024402125.1 Bacteroidales bacterium | reverse complement strand
GAGGGAAACCTAGCGGGGAGCGGATTCTGGGATCTGCAATCGGTCGTGCTGGTTGCGGTGCGATCTTCGGTGGTAGTGTCATCGACGGTGCCGCTTCATGTATAGCAGGTCTTCTTCTTTGGATTTTTGTGATACTGTGGGGAGGTAAAAGATCAAAGATCCTTGGCAATGTCCTTGGAAGCGCCCTTGTATCTCTTATATGTATACTGTTCTTCTCGGTAGGATTCGGAGAAGGGCTGAGTCACATGATAATCGGATCAATCATTCCGCTTATCCCCGGAATTCCTTTCACTAATGGAATCAGAGATATGGCAAACGGAGACTACATCGCAGGTTCAACCAGACTTCTGGATGCCATGATTGTCTTCCTTTGCATCGCCTTCGGCGTTTGTGTCACATTCTCTGTATACAGCCACATCGCAGGAGGGATGATCATACTATGATGATCCCTTCCCTATCACTTACGTTTATCGGTCAGCTGGTGGCAGCATTCGTTGGAACTGCGGGATTTGCTGTCCTTTTCGGTGTTCCTAGAAACTACTACATAAGCTGTGCGACGACTGGAACTCTAGGCTGGCTGCTCTATCTGGTACTATTCAGATATGCTGGGTTCTCCCCTACTGAGGCAACATTTGCAGCAACTGCACTTGTCTGCCTCATCTCCAGAGCCTTGGCTGTAATCAGGAAATGTCCGGCAACTATATTTCTTATCTGTGGAATATTCCCTCTCGTTCCAGGAGGAGGCATCTTCTGGACAGCATACTATATGGTTTCGGAGCAGTTCAGGCTCAGTCTTCAAAGCGGACTCTCCGCTATAAAGATTGTGGCCGCTATCGTCCTCGGAATCCTTGTAATCAGTGAATTGCCTGGCAAATTGTTCGCTTCTTTTTCGAAACTATCAGCCAGCGGATCACATTCCAATAATTAAGAAGTTACATCTTAACATCATGAATAAAACTAGCATTCTTAAATCTCTCGCATTAATGTCAGCTATAGCAGTCATATCAAGTTGTGGAAGCACCCTTGAGGAACTTCACGAAACAGTAACTATAGATGGCGCTGTTGGAGCCCTTGTCGGCAATGTCGACAGACCTGTTGTCAAATCAGACAAATGTCCTGTTGCCATCATATACCATGGTCTCACTGGTAATAGAAGTGAAGCACATCTTCTTGCTGTTGCAGACTCCCTCTACAATGAAGGAGTAGCAGTAGTTAGATTTGATTTCAACGGACACGGAGAGAGTGAAGGACTTTTCTCTAACATGGACCTTAACAATGAACTTGAGGATGCAAAGATCATTTATGACTATGTCTGCTCACTTCCTTGGGCTGACAAAAAGAACATCATCCTTTCAGGACACTCCCAGGGCGGACTTATTGCAGGTGTTGCAGCAGCCGACCTTGGAAAGGACAAGGTAAAGAGCCTTATCCTTATGGCTCCAGCCGCATGCATCCATAACATGTGTGTCGAGGGATCTATGTTCTCACATCCATTTGATGTGAATAACCTTCCTGACTCCCTTGAGTTCTGGGGTGGAGAGTTCCTCGGCAAGAGTTACCTCCAATCAGGAATTGATATGGATGTCCTTGAAAGAACTTCAGGATATGACGGTCCAGTATGTATCCTTCAGGGAGGATCTGACAGCAATATTATCGGGGAAGCATCAAAGTATCCTTCATACCTCAAAGACTGTGAATATCACGAAATGGAAGGTCTCACACACTGCTTTGGCGAAGATCTCGCTCTCCCTGCTAAAATATCAGCTGAGTTTGTAAGAAAGCTGCTCGGAAAATAAACTTGTATCACTCTAGAAATTGAAAGCTCGGGATCACACAAAGGTTCCGGGCTTTTTTTCATAAAAGTAAAGGCCGCGGAAGATTGAATTCCGCAGCCTTTGATGTATGCCCATTTGGGGAATCACTCCTAAAATGGACAAGTGGTTGTTATAGATAGTTAGTATTGGTGTCTATTTCTAACACTAAGATAGTAATTATATTTTAACTACAAACTATCTATGTGAAAAAACCTTAACGTTTATGTCATAAATGCTATCACCAAAGGATACAACAATAAGAGCAAATCTCAATCTTTCTGTTACGAATAATCAAATGAACCACCCCCTTTTCTTCTTTTGAGGCATAATGATTATATTAGTAGTCAAACTATTATAATATATAATATGAGAATTCTGAAATCTATAATACTTGCTTTAAGCATATCTCTTCTTTGTCAAAGTGCATACTCTCAGGAAGTGTACAGTATCATAACATGTCCAGGAGAAAACACCTCATCAAGCATGAATATCAGCTGGGCTAGCGAAAAAGGAGGGACTCTTGTTCAGCTTTTCGAATCCACAAAAGGGCCTAAGAAGAGTAAGGTCATTGTTCCAGAAAGCGAAGAGCTATGCTCAGTTTACGACAGCATATACTCTAAGGCTGCGGATGGAACAAACTACTACGAGAGAGTGAAATTCTTAAAATGCGGTGCCACCATCACTAACCTTAGAAAAGACACAAAGTATACATATTATATAATAGACAAGGACGGAAACAGACTCTGTGAGCCACATCACTTCAAGACCTCAGGAGCAAAGGAATGGTCTGCATGCATCATCTCTGATTTCCACTCATACCTTCCACTTCCAGATAGACTTAAAAGCGGACTCGGTATGGTAGAAACCATCAAGGCCTATGACCCAAGTATGGACTGGGTTCTTCACCTGGGAGACGTATGTGCCTGGGGAGGCAGTTATTCGTTCTGGAAAGAGATGTACTCCAAGCCGACTTTCAGTGAATTCTTCTGGGCAGGTCTCAATGGCAATCACGACAATATGACAAGACAAAGCTTCCTCACCAATGAGTTCTTCAGAAACGCTAACTACGTTCCGCAGAATGGCTACGAAGGCGAAGAAGGAGTCTGCTATCATTTCAGATACAATGATGCGATGTTCATCATGCTCAATAATGAGGACATGAGAAGTGATGAAGGCCTGGAGAAGGCTCAAACATGGGTCAGAAAAGTCGTCAATGATGCCAAATCCAGCAAGAACCCTCCTCGCTATATCATCGTCTGCGAACACTACCAGTGGTTCTTCGGAGAAACAGGCAAGTTCTCTCAGTTCTCCAGATGGAACACCCTGTTCGATGAGTTGGAAGTAGACCTTGCCCTTGGCGCAAACAATCACATCTATGTTCGTTCCCACCCAATCAAAGACGGACAGGTAGTCTCCCCTTCAACCGGTACCGTCTATATCCAGACTACTTCTTCAGACAATGAAAGAGGATCGGAGATGGAGCCTACCATATCATATAATGAGGAACTCATAGCAAAGAGATTCACAGAAGGAGGCAGAACAATTTCGGGAATAAACCTCAGCGGAAACAAAAAGGAACTGAAGCTGGTACTTCTGGATAGATCCGGAAATGAGATTGATTCTGTCATCATACCAGCAAAAAAGAAGTAGCGAAACCGCTACTTCTTTTAGTTTAATTATGATATGTCACTTCACTCTATTTTGCGAATCCATTAGCGCAAAGCCAAGCGTAGAATGAATCCTGCCAGAATCCGTATGCGTTTCCGAAATTAAGCTTTGACGAGCCACCTCCGAAGAAATTACCGGTCTTTTTCTCAAACACATGAATCTCCGACTCGATACCTGCTTTCTTCCAATCCATGAATAGAGCCATACAGCCAGCTGCAACGTTTGGATGATCAGCATGAACTGCAATGTATAGCATAGGTGCGTTCTTTGGAACTACTGTATCAACTAGAGCAGGTCCGTAGATTGTTGCCATAAATGCAGGCATATGATCCGCATCAGCTTCCACCATAGCAGAAAGCTCTACTCCACCACCTGCTGAGAATCCAATCTCTCCAATCTTATTTGGGTCGATATTCCACTTGGAGGCATTCTGCTTCACAATCTCATATGCCCTAAGAGCATCAGCGGTAGAGTTGATGATTGACTCATCATTTGGAACTGGTGAAGGATTGCAGTTTGCATTGACAAGATCTCCGAAATCAAACACCTGAGCATTCATTGCAAGGAATTTGTTGTTTAGATCAGCTGGAGCCTTTGGTGCTGAAAATGAGAAGTTCTGACGAAGTCTATACTTAACGCTGATAGCTGCGATTCCCTTCGAGTTGAGCCACTTTGCAAGGCTCACGCCCTCACTCTCCCATGAAAGTGACATAAGTCCACCACCTGGGAAGATAAGAACGGCTGTACCGTTTGCCTTATCCTTATCAGGAAGATAAACTGTCATTGTAGGGTCATTGACCTTTGAGTAGTTGATCACTTCACCAAAGTCATTATATGTTGCAGTTTCAACACTCTTGACTGGTTCCCACAAATGTATCTCCTGAGCCAAATCGAAGTTCTTTGAGTTAATCTGCCAACCATCGCTTAAGTTCCTCGGAAGAACACCATAACGGAACACAGGTTCATTCTCAACCTTTCCCTTAAGCTGATAGTCAAGCCACATGAGTGCAAGTTTTCCGAAATCTCCACCACTAGGCTGAGAATAAGTGCCTCCATGACCAACAGGAAGATTGGCAACGGCAACAGGGACATGAGAAATTCTCTTGTAGTCATCTGCTGCATTAGGATAGGCAACATCATCCTTTCCTCCTGTTATATAGAAGATAGGATGTGCAAGATTCTGAAGATCCTCCTTTGTGAGCATCCATGTTGTGTTATCATCAAGATATGCCACTCCACTGTTAAGAGGTACGGTTGTCTTGATTCTAGTATCCCCGCAAGTTCCTAGGATCAGAGCCTGACCGCCGCCACATGACTGACCCATTGCTGCAACATTGTCTGTATCTATAAGGCCGAAGTACTCACTCTTCTTTGACATGCTCTGAGCCTCAAGATAATCAAGTACTCTGAGGTAATCCTTGGCATCAGCGACATTCTGGCCCTCAGCCTTTCTGAAACCCTCCATCATCGCCTTTCTCATAACTTCAGGATCCATTGGAACCTGAGGAGAAGTGGCAGGAGCTGCTGGAACTTTCTGTGCCTTTGGTTCACTTCCTGGGAAGTAACCATTTGTTACGATAACATATCCATGTGAAGCCAGGAATGTCAAAAAATTGTCAAAGCCTTTAGAGTCTCTTGAGCATCCTCCATTACCAAACAGGATAACAGGCAATTTACCTTCGACAGAGGCTGCAGCCCTCATATCGGCTGGACGATAGACAGAGTACCCTGGGATAGAACTATCTTCTACAACTTCTGCCTTATATGGGCCAACTCCTCCGTTTTCAACTGTACGCTTTGCTATCACTTTTGCCTGAAGAGGCATTAGACTTGCAAAAACTACTAGAGAAAAAATAATTTGTCTCATAACATATATTATATTAATAAAACAAATTTAAAGGTTTAATCAACAAAATAAAAATGTTAAAACGACGGTTTAAAAACAAAAAAATTAAATAACTGTAATGGGAAAAACTGAATAAAAATGCAAACATGTGTGTCATAAGGAGTTTTTTATTGATATCTACTATCAAAAAGACCACAAAAAATGACAAAATTTATATAAAAAGTCGTTTTCACTTTAATTTTTTACTCCAATTGTATATATTTGTTAGCATTTTAATCAGCACTATCTATGACAAAAGCAGAAATTGCAGCTAAAGTTGCAGAGGCAACAGGGCTGGACAAAAAAGTGGCTTCAACTGCCATTGACGAGGTCATGAAAGTTGTAAAGGAATCACTTGTAAACGGCGAGAATGTTTATCTCCGTGGATTCGGAACATTCGAGGTTAAGCAGCGTGCATCAAAGACTGCTAGAAATATTACAGCTGGAACAACAATCGTTATCCCTGCTCGTAAGGTAGCTACATTCAAGCCAGGTAAGGATTTCGTTGAACAGATGTCTAAGTAATTTAACTCGACATCCAGTAACTAAAAAGTCACCTCTCGGGGTGACTTTCTTTTGCCTTAGAAATGCATATTTATACCACTTGTTCTTATATTTATTCATAGTTAAGCCGTTTTTCCATTATAGGACATAGATTTAACTATATGAGGTATAGATATTTATAATTTATCCCACATTAGCTTCAATTTATAAATAAAAACTCTCACCCCTCCAAGGCGGCATATAGAGTGATTGCTAACATGAATACGCATAATGTATTCTTTTATTATCTTTACATTCTAAAACGAAAAACAGACAAATGGACAAAATTGTAAATTCATGGTTAGAGAATAACGAAGCAAACTACAACTGCTTTGTTTGTGCCCCAAATAACCATGCCGGACTTAAGATGGAATTCTACGAAGACGGCGAAGAAGTAGTAAGTTTCTGGAGACCTGACAAGGATCATGACGGATGGCCAGGTACAGTTCACGGAGGTATTCAGGTTACAATGATGGATGAGCTCGGTATGTGGCTTGTCAATCTCAAGCTCCAGACAGCAGGGTTCACAAGAGACCTCACTACCAAATACATCAAGGGAGTCTCTTCTGATGCAGAAATCATAGAGGTAAGGGCAAGGCTCAAGGAAGTCGACAGAATGTTCGCCTTCGTCACAGCAAAGATCATTGTAAACGGAGAAGTATGCACCGAAGCTGAGATGAAGTATTTCATCGTTCCCCAGCAGGTCGCCAGAACAAAGTTCCACTTCAAGGGTTGCTTTACTGAAAGTCATAGACCAAAACCTCTTTCAGAGAAGGATGCCGATAAATCTAGCTTAGCATAATTCGGCTCAGCATAAGACAATAAGAGAAGGCTCATGGCCTTCTCTTACTTGTTTATTCTGACTACTTTAATCTTCTCCCAAATAAATTGAGGAATCAGTTTCCAGAAAGCGACTACTATTGAGTATTTCCAGTCAATGACAGCTGATCTCTTTCGGGACAGGATTGCCTTTACTATTAGCTTTGCAGCATCTTGCTTGGATAGTTGCATAGGATATTTATGCCCTGATATAAAGTCCGTATCCACAAATCCAGGTCTTATATCAGTAAAAGATATCCTAAACCCTATACTTCTAGCGAGCTGTGATAGCGATGCTATGTAATGACTCTGGAACCTCTTAGTAGAAGAATACGCAGGAGTAACTCCAAGGGATCTCGTTCCAGCGATTGAAGAGATGATTGCAATTTGTGGAATCTCTCCACTAGCAGATCCATTATCCTTAAAGTAGTGATACATGCAGTCTATCATTTGGGTAAAGCCCAATGCATTAGTCTTGACACATATCATCGCCTTATCTGTATCTAGAGATGTGTTGTTCCAACCTGCTCCGGAAGAGTTTACATAGAGGTCAAGTCCTCCCATAGACTCAATCAGAGTTAAAAGCTTTGACGGAGCGTCTTCTTTTGTTACATCTATAACTGATGTGAAGCACTTCTCCCCTAGCTCAGACTTGATCTCGGTTAACTTATCTTCTCTTCGGCCAGTCACTCCAACAGTCCAGCCCTTAGATACAAGAATGCGTGCCACCTCAAGACCGATTCCTGAAGTGGCACCCATTATTATTGCTTTATTACGATTCAAAGTCACTACTTCTTCTTAAGAAGGCTTCCAAGGATGCTTGTTGCTGCACCAAGGAGTGCTCCCTTACCAGCACCACCCTTACCCTGAGTAAGAGCGATAATAATATCATTGATATCAACGTCTCCGTCACCGTCCATATCCTTGATAACACCTGAGAGGCTTCCAAGGACTGAAGGGATAGCAGAAGAAAGTGCTCCGCTTGCGTTAGCGTCAAGACCAAGACCACCTATATTCTTCTTAAGAAGACCACCGATAAGATCGATAACACCCTTCTGAGAAGCAGCTGATGCATTGCCCTTGAGGATTCCCTTAAGAACATCAGCACCACCAGCTGACATAGCTGTCTGGGTAAGACCCTTGAGTACTGAATCAGCAAGACCAGAAAGAGCCTGATTCTTGACATTAGCAGGGATATTGATATTGCCAGCAGATGCCTTAACCTGCTGCATAATGATATCACCAAGTGAAATTGCCATGATCGTTAATGTTTAAAAGTTATTACTCTAAAATAGTTTATTACTTGAAGATCTTCTGAGCGAAGATTGTGAGGTATACTCTCCAGTTCTTCCAGATATGACCACCGTCAGACTCATAGTACTCAACTGGGTAGCCCTTCTCCTCGCAGTAGCTCTTAAGCTTAAGAGAGTTAACCTTAACACCGTCATCCTTACCTACACCAATCCAGTAAAGCTTTGGAGCGTTCTTACCGAACTGTGTAGCCATCTTAGCCTCAAGCTCTGGTGTGTCAGCAGGAACAACACCTGAGAACATACCGATGTATGAGAATACACCTGGGTTAGATCTTGAAACTGCACATGACTGACGTCCACCCATTGAAAGACCAGCAATAGCACGTGAATCTGGACCCTTAACTGTTCTGTATGTTGCATCGATGAAGTTAACGATATCCATGAAGCTCTCCTCTACTTCCTTTGTAGAATCTGATCTACTGTTAGTCATAGTAGGCTGGAACATGTTAATTGCATAACCAGGAGCTGCGTTGTTATAGTAAACACCGTTAGGCATAACTACGATCATTGGCTTAGCCTTACCCTCAGCGATGAGGTTATCGATGATCTGGATAGTTCTACCAAGGTCATTCCAAGCATCCTCATCACCACCAGAACCGTGGAGAAGATAAAGGACAGGATACTTTGTCTTTGGAGACTTCTCATAACCGGCAGGAGTATAAACTGTCAAACGACGGTCTGCACCACCAAGCTTAGGGCTATTATACCATACCTTAGATACTGTTCCGTGTGGAGTGTCGTGTGTCTCATAGTACCAACCCTTGTCACCCTTCTCTGCGCTAAGTGTGAAGAAGCTGGTCCAAGTAGAGATATCTCTATTTTTGTAAACGTTTGAAGGGTCCTCGCGACGCTCTCCGTCAACGATGAAGTTGTAGAGGTAGAGCTCACCCTCAAGTGGAGCTGTAGTATACTCCCAAACTCC
>JAKSJT010000098.1 GCA_024402125.1 Bacteroidales bacterium | reverse complement strand
TAATTATAGCATTTTATAAGTATTGCTATAATTTTATAAGTTTATCAAACCGGATTAAGCCAGAAGGATTTATCTGAACTATTAGGTGTGAGTCCGTCAAGAATAAGTGACTATATAAGCGGCAAATGTGAGCCTACCCTGAAAATAGCCCGTTCCATTGCTAATAATCTACACATAGATGCAAGCATAGTTCTCGGATGTCAATAGAACATATCCCAAATGAAAAGAGATTCCATCTAGCCATTGTGGCATTGATAGAATCTCTTTTCTCAATTGTTTTGCTGACCAAACTGATCGCTATGCAGATACAATAGTCTTCACAAAGTCCATAAATAGTGGATGTGGTCTAAGAACTGTACTTGAGTATTCTGGATGGAACTGTGTTCCTATGTACCACTTATGCTCTGGTATCTCCACAATCTCTACAAGGTTAGACTCAGCGTTCTTACCGACACACTTCATACCATTTGATTCGTACTGATCAATGTACTGGTTGTTGAATTCATAGCGATGACGATGACGCTCTTCGATATGGGATTCAGCATAGATACTACGAACCTTGCTACCTTCCTTCAGCTCACATCCATAAGCACCGAGACGCATTGTTCCACCCATGTTGGTAATGTTCTTCTGCTCCTCCATTATATCGATGACATTGTGAGTTGTCTTAGGGTCCATCTCCATACTGTGAGCATCCTTATAGCCAAGGACGTTGCGTGCGAACTCAATTACCATCATCTGCATACCTAGACATATACCGAATGTCGGGATATTATGAGTTCTGGTATACTCAGCGGCAACAAGCTTACCCTCAATACCTCTCTGACCAAAGCCTGGACAGATGATAACACCGTCAAGACCTGCGAGCTTCTCTGCAACGTTTGTCTTGTCTATATCCTCACTTGATACAAAGTGAAGCTTTGCCTTGCAGTCATTGTAAGTAGCAGCTAGAGACAAGCTCTCTCTGATTGACTTGTAAGCATCCTGAAGATCGTACTTTCCGACAAGGCCAATGTTTACGATCTTTGTTGCCTCCTTCTCCTTCTTGACAAAACTTCTCCATGCCTTCATCTCAGGAGTGTGACCAACTTCCTCGCCGAGCTTGCGGATAATGGAAGCATCCAATCCCTGCTTCTGCATATTTAGAGGAACCTCATAGATACTTGGAAGGTCCTCACTCTGAACTACACAATCCTCATCAACATTACAGAAGGAAGCCACCTTCTTAAGAAGAGACTCTTCAAGGTGATGCTCAGTTCTAAGGATAAGGATATCCGGCTGAATACCCATACTCTGCATCTCCTTTACTGAATGCTGTGTTGGCTTTGTCTTGAACTCACCAGCTGCATTGAGGTAAGGGACATATGTAAGATGGATGTTGATTGCACTTCGTCCCATCTCCCATCTAAGCTGACGGATTGCTTCCATGAATGGAGCACTCTCGATATCTCCGATTGTTCCACCGATCTCTGTTATCACAAAGTCGAAATGCTCTCTTGTAGCATTGGCCTTGATACGAGCCTTGATTTCGTTGGTGATATGAGGAACCACCTGGATGGTCTTACCTAGGTAGTCTCCCCTTCTTTCCTTGTCAATAACCGCCTGGTAAATCTTACCAGTTGTCATTGAGTTTTCTCTAGTTGTTCTGATACCAGTAAATCTCTCATAGTGTCCAAGGTCAAGGTCTGTCTCCATACCATCCACTGTGACGTAGCACTCGCCGTGCTCATATGGATTGAGGGTACCAGGATCGATATTGATGTACGGATCGAATTTCTGGATAGTAACCTTGTATCCCCTAGCCTGAAGCAGTTTGCCGATGCTGGCGGAGATGATGCCCTTACCTAAAGAGGAAACAACTCCTCCAGTAACGAAAATATACCTTGTATTCATATGATTGATTAATTTGCTTTCTGATTAGACTCGTAATAATTGATAAAATATCTGTTGACCAGCTTTACTCCTCCCGGTGTAGGATAGTCACCGCTGAAGTACCAGTCTCCAGGATGGTTTGGACAAGCTTTATGAAGTCCATCGAGTGACTGGAACACTATCTGGATCGGTGTTTTCACATTGTCTGGGCGTAGCATCTCCACCATCTTTGAAGATATCTCATCAGGGGTAAATGGTGCGTACACTTCCTTGACGTAATTCTTCATCTCTGATGCAGGAAGGGACTCCTGAGCCTTTGACTTTCTGTACACTTCGTCCAGAACGGACATTGTTCCCCTATCTCTATGAAGTTCTACAGCTGCCCTGAATGCGATGAACTCCTCCATTCTTGCCATATCGATTCCATAATAGTCAGGATACCTTACCTGAGGGCAGGAGCTGACAAGAACTATCTTTTTTGGATGAAGTCTGTCGAGGATTCTGATGATACTCTCTTTCAAGGTTGTTCCTCTTACAATAGAATCATCTATGATAACGAGATTGTCTTCCTTTGCCTTGAGTGACCCATAAGTGATATCATACACATGGGTTGCAAGATCGTTTCTTGAGGAGTCTTCCGTAATGAATGTTCGAAGCTTGATATCCTTGATTGCTACTTTTTCGCTTCTTACAAAGTTATGCAGGACAGAAAGTATCTCTTCTCTAGTGAGTTCATGACCCTGAGACAGCTCATACAGGAAATCCGCCTTCTGCTCATTGTTCTGCTTTTTGAAACCATCTAGCATTCCGTAGAAGGCAACCTCGGCGGTGTTCGGAATATAGCTGAACACTGTGTGGTCAACATCTCCGTCAATTGCCGCAGTGATCTTCTTTGTCAGCTGTTCTCCTAGAGACTTTCTCTCCTGGTATATGTCCTTATCGGATCCTCTACTGAAATATATTCTCTCAAATGAGCAGGCACTGTAGTTCTTCGGCTCTATAATCTGAGTCAGACTGACTTCACCGTCTCTTCTAACCTTGATAGCCTGACCTGGCATCAGTTCATTGATCTGGTCAACTTCCAGATCGAATGTTGTCTGGATAACAGGACGCTCCGATGCAACGACAAGCACCTCGTCATCCTTGTACCAGAATGCTGGTCTGATACCCCATGGATCTCGCATAGAGAACATCTCTCCGCTACCCGTAAAACCACACAGTACATATCCTCCGTCAAACATTGGAGCCGATGTACTGAGGACATTGTTCACATCGATATTATCTTCGATATACATTGTGATATCAGTTCCTTCAAGCCCCTTATCTTCGGCTTCCTTATACAGACGCTCACTCTCTCTATCGAGTCTATGACCGATAAGCTCAAGCATGATATAAGTATCACTGTAGATACGAGGATGCTGTCCCTTTGATGTTATCTCCTGGAAGATGTCCTCAACGTTTGTGAGGTTGAAGTTACCGCAGAGGCAAAGGTTCTTTGCCCTCCAGTTATTCCTTCTCATGAAAGGATGGACATAGGAGATTCCGCTCTTTCCTGTTGTTGAGTAGCGGAGATGACCCATGTATATTTCACCTGCGAATGGAAGATTCTCCTGGGCCCACTTCGCATCACTGAGCTGTTCCTTTGAAAGCCCCTTGAAATTCTTTTGGACTGACTGGAATATCTCAGTGATTGCTCCGCTTCCTAATGCCCTCTCTCTGAACATGTACTCCTCTCCGGGAGTTGCACCAAGCTTGGTACAGGCGAGGCCTGCTCCTTCCTGACCTCTGTTATGCTGCTTCTCCATAAGGAGATAGAGCTTGTTAAGACCATACATCCAGGTTCCGTACTTCTTCTGGTAGTACTCAAGTGGTTTCAGAAGGCGTATCATTGCAACGCCGCATTCATGCTTCAGAGGTTCCATGGTTAATTGTCGATTCTAGATAGCTGACTCGTGAACGTTTACTGCTCTACCTGATGGTTCGTTCATTCCCTTCCATGCTGCATCCCATTCAAGGGCGATAGCTGTTGAGCATGCTACGCTTGCCTCATGAGGAACGCTCTTGGCTGCACTTTCACTTGGGAAATGCTCCTCGAAGATGCTTCTGTAGTAGTACTCTTCCTTGTTGAGAGGTGTGTTGATCGGGAATCTCTCTGCCGCGTGAGCCATCTGCTCATCAGATACTGCCTCAGATGTTATCTTCTTAAGAGTGTCTATCAAGCTGTAACCGACACCGTCGCTGAACTGTTCCTTCTGTCTCCATGCAACGCTTGCTGGGAGCATGTCCTGGAATGCCTCACGTACAATCTTCTTTTCCATTACTGTCCCGGGGCACATCTTTGCTGCTGGATCAAGACTCATCGCTACATCAAGGAACTCCTTGTCAAGGAAAGGAACTCGTCCTTCAACTCCCCATGCTGAGAGACTCTTGTTTGCTCTAAGACAATCGTAGAGATAAAGCTTTCCGAGTTTTCTAACTGTCTCCTTGTGGAACTCCTCTGCAGATGGAGCCTTATGGAAGTAGAGATAGCCTCCGAATACCTCATCTGCTCCTTCTCCTGAAAGGACCATCTTGATACCCATTGACTTGATAACTCTTGCAAGAAGGTACATAGGAGTTGATGCTCTGACTGTTGTCACATCGTATGTCTCAATATAGTAGATGACATCACGGATGGCATCAAGTCCTTCCTGGATTGTATAGTTGATTTCGTGGTGAACTGTTCCGATAAAGTCAGCCACTTCACGTGCTTTAGCCAGATCAGGTGCACCCTTGAGACCCACAGCGAATGAGTGAAGCTGAGGCCACCATGCTTCCTTCTGAAGATCCTCCTCAATTCTCTTCTTAGAGAACTTCATTGCGATTGCACTTGTCACTGAACTGTCAAGACCACCTGAGAGAAGAACTCCATAAGGTACGTCACTCATAAGCTGACGCTTAACTGCTGCCTCAAGAGCTATCTTTATATCAATTGATGATGCTGGAGCTCCCTTTACCTCAGAGTACTCTGTCCAGTTTCTGTGATACCACTTCTTAAGACCTGGAGTCTTGCTATAGTAGTAGTGACCTGGAAGGAATGGCTCGTAAGAGTCACAGAAGCCCTCCAATGACTTAAGCTCGCTACCGATATAGATACGTCCTTCCTTATCTGTTCCGATATATAGAGGAATTACTCCGATAGGGTCTCTACCGATAAGGAATGCGTCCTGCTCCTCATCATATAGTCCGAATGCGAAAATACCGCTAAGAGACTCGAAAAGATTGGTGATAAGTTTATCTGCCTTTTCAGGAACTGAAGCGAGAACCGGTGCGATATCCTGGTAGAGAGCAAGGATGCTCTCGCAGTCTGAACCTGTCTTGAACTCATAGTCAGAGCGCCTGCGGATCTCCTTGTGATTGTAGATCTCGCCATTGACACAAAGGATATGCTTTCCGTCAGGAGAGATAAGAGGCTGGCCACCAGAAAGAGGGTCAACGATTGATAGTCTCTCATGAGCTAGGATTGCTGACTTTCCTGCATAGATTCCACTCCAATCCGGACCACGATGACGAAGTTTCTGAGACATTTTGAGACACTTTGCTCTCATCTCACTGATCTGGCTCTGGTCTTGTATGTTAAATATTCCTGTTATTCCGCACATAATCTGTTCTATTTATTTCCTTTTCAAATACTCATCTACCTGAGCTGCAGCGTTTCTTCCGCTTGCGATTGCTCTAACAACAAGGCTTGCTCCTGATGCAGCATCACCAGCTACGAAAACATTCTCAGGGAATGCTGGCTGCTGTGGTTTAAGGAATCCCATAGCAAGGAAAACAATGTCTGCCTTGATGATCTCCTCAGGACCTGCCTCAACCATAATTGGTCTTCCGCCTTCCGGGTTTGGTTTCCAGTCAATAGGCTGAACCTTAACGCCTGTAAGCTTGCCGTTCTTTCCGAGGAACTCAAGGCTGTTCATGTTCCAACGTCTTGTACATCCTTCCTCGTGGCTACTTGTTGTCTTAAGAATAATAGGCCAGTTTGGCCATGGTGTTGAAGGGTTGTGTCCAACAGGTGGCTTTGGCATAATCTCGATCTGGGTTACGCTCTTTGCGCCCTGACGGTGTGATGTTCCGATACAGTCTGAACCTGTGTCACCACCTCCGATGACAAGGACATCCTTTCCCTTCGCTGTCACTCTTTCCTCTGAGCTGAATTCCATTCCGGCGAGAACTCTGTTCTGCTGACTCAGCAGTTCAAGTGCAAGATGAACTCCCTTAAGCTCTCGTCCTGGGATATTAAGGTCTCTTGCCACAGGTGTTCCTGTACATACCACATATGCATCGAATCCCTCGAACACTGCCATATCTCCGCTGAAATCCTTAGCTGCAAGCTTCTCAGCATTGCATGGAGTATTGTAAACGAACTTTACTCCCTCCTGCTCCATAACGCGGATACGTCTGTCGATAATATCCTTGTTGAGCTTGAAGTTTGGAATACCGAAACGAAGAAGACCTCCGGCTGATTCATTCTTGTCAAAGACTGTAACCTCGTAGCCCTTGTAGTTGAGCTGGTTTGCTGTTGCAAGTCCTGATGGACCTGATCCGATGACAGCCACTTTCTTACCGTTACGCTCAGGGTGCTCGATTGTAACATATCCCTCAAGGTATGCTCTTTCTGTAATAGCAGCCTCGTTCTCCCTGTTAGTCACAGGCTCTCCGGCTGAAAGATACAGAACGCATGCCTTCTCACAGAGAGCAGGACAGATTCTTCCAGTAAACTCAGGGAAGTCATTTGTCTTTTTAAGTATCTTGTATGCCTTCTCCCATTCTCCACGATAGAGGGCGTCATTCCACTCTGGGTTCTTGTTTCCTAGAGGACATGCCCAGTGGCAGAACGGAACGCCGCAATCCATACAGCGGCTTGCCTGCTCCTGGCGGTCCTTTGTGTTGAGTGTCTGCTCAACCTCTCCGAAATCATGGATACGGTCATGAAGAGGACGGTATCCAGCCTCCTTGCGAGGCACTGTCAAAAATGCTTTAGGGTTTCCCATGTCTTATGATGTCTTAAGCATTAATAATCTTTCTGCATGTCAGCAATTCTCTGCTGGAGAGATGCCATCTTCTCTTCTTCAAGTACTCTCTTGTACTCGATTGGAACTACCTGGATGAAGTCTTCAACTGCATGGTTCCAATCATCAAGGATACGTCCTGCAAGAGGTGATCCTGTATGGAGATAGTGCTTGCGGATAAGTTCCTTGAGCTCCTTTCTGTATGAGGTCTCCTCAACGAGATTGATCTCCACCATATCCATGTTACAGTAGTAGTCGAAGTCGTGGTTCTTGTCGTAGACATAAGCCACTCCACCTGACATACCTGCTGCGAAGTTTCTACCAGTTTCGCCGAGTACTACCACTCTACCTCCTGTCATGTACTCACAGCAGTGGTCACCTGCACCTTCAACAACTGCGATAGCACCAGAGTTACGTACTGCGAATCTCTCGCCTACCTTACCGTTTACATAGCACTCACCTGTTGTTGCACCATAAAGACCGGTATTACCTGCGATGATATTGTTCTCTGGAACGAAGTCTCCATTGTATCTTGCTGGTGGAAGGATTGAAATGCTACCGCCTGAAAGACCCTTTCCGAAATAGTCATTACACTCACCCTCAAGTCTGATGCTTACACCATGAGCTGCGAATGCTCCGAAGCTCTGACCTGCTGAGCCCTTGAACTTGATATTGATTGTATTCTCAGGAAGGCCCTTTTCGCCATACTTCTTAGCGATGATACCTGAGAGCATAGTACAAGCTGCTCTATCGGTATTCTTAATAGCGTAATCAAGGTTCACTTCCTCACCATTTTCAACTGCCTTCTTGCATGCCTCGATGATCTGCTCATCCTTCACGCCGCTAACCTTTGTGAACTCTCCTCTATCCCAGTAGAGAGGCTTCTCTGTCTCTGGCTTGTAGAGAAGACGACCGAAGTCAATTGTACCCTGCTTTGTTGATGGATCAGCTGGAGTGACCTCGATAAGGTCTGTTCGGCCGATAATATCCTTAAGATGAGTAACACCCATTTCTGAGAGATACTCTCTTACGTGCTGTGCAAGGAATGTGAAATAGTTCACAACATAGTCTGCCTTTCCTGTGAATCTACCACGAAGCTTCTCATCCTGAGTTGCAACTCCGACAGGGCATGTGTTAGTGCTACACTTACGCATCATCACACAGCCAAGCAGGATAAGAGGAAGGGTTCCGAAGGAGAATTCGTCAGCTCCAAGCATAGCCATGATGACAACATCCTTTGCTGTCTTGAGCTGTCCGTCTGTCTGGAGACGCACCTGGTTACGGAGACCATTGATAACAAGAGTCTGCTGAGTCTCTGCAAGACCGATTTCAGGGCTAATACCCGCAAATCTCATTGAACTGGCTGGGCTGGCACCTGTTCCTCCTTCTGCTCCGGAAATAACGATAAGGTCTGCCTTGGCCTTTGCTACACCGGCTGCGATTGTTCCTACTCCGCTCTCAGCAACAAGCTTCACGCTTACCGCTGCCTTAGGGTTAACATTCTTAAGGTCGAAGATAAGCTGAGCGAGGTCCTCAATAGAGTAGATATCATGATGAGGTGGTGGTGAGATAAGTGAAATTCCAGGAATAGCGTTTCTGGTCTTCGCAATAATCTTATTCACCTTGAAGCCTGGAAGCTGTCCGCCTTCACCTGGCTTTGCTCCCTGAGCCACCTTGATCTGTATCTCTTCCGCATTGACAAGGTACTCGGCAGTAACACCGAATCTACCTGATGCGATCTGCTTTGTCTTTGATGAGAGGCTTACGCCATCAACTTCTGAGTGGTAACGGTCATTATCCTCACCACCTTCTCCAGTATTTGATCTGGTGCCAAGCTTGTTCATCGCAATTGCAAGAGCCTCGTGAGCCTCGATTGAAAGAGCTCCGAAAGACATAGCTCCAGTCACGAAATGCTTTACGATGTTCTCAACTGGTTCAACTTCATCGATTGGAGTAGGCACAGCTGCCTTCTTGAATCCCATGTAGTCTCTGAGGAAGATATTTGATGGTTTCTCATCAACGCACTTCTCCCACTCCTGGAACTTCTTATATGATCCGATTCTGGTTGCAATCTGAAGGTTTGCGATAGTCTCCGGGTTCCATGCATGCTTGATACCATCCTTACGGAAACTGA
>JAKSJT010000097.1 GCA_024402125.1 Bacteroidales bacterium | reverse complement strand
ATAGTCTGAACACTCCTTAAGACTGTTTAGAATATAATACATTTCAGGAAGAACCTTAGATGGGTTACCAGACTCATCAAGGACAGTATTCGCAATTGCCTTGGAGAGGGACTCATCAACAGAGTTGGAATAGACTAGAGTAGCACCCATTGAAGGGATATTGACATACTCTACCCTGTCAGATTCTCTTAATTTGACAACACCACCTAAAAGATTTCGGGCAGCAAGAGGATCAAAGAAGTTTGATGGTACCAGTGTAAACTTAGGGGTAAAAAGAGAAATATCCACACTCTGGTATCTTTTCTGAAACTCCGGAGTTGTGAATATTCTATCTGGCGCCATCCAACCCGAAGAAGTCTCACTTTCCGAATCAGATGACCCTATTTTAAAAGAATATCCACTCAAGGAAACTTGAATGGATATTCTGTAATTTACTGGTATAAAATCCATCAGGCCTACTCCCAGTTACCTGCGTTGTTGTTAGGAGCCTCGATGCTACCTACCTGAAGACCTTCATACTTGTTCTGGTCTCTTCTCTGAGCGTCAAGGTTGATACGGAGCTGGTTGTCAAGACCCTTGAGGAGCTTCTTATAAGGAATCTTAGCCTCGAAAAGTGGAACCTGAACACCTGATACCATCTTAATGATTGAGTTCATCTCAACTTCATCACCATCAGCATAAGGGATATACTTAAGCTTGTTGATGTCGAAATTCTCACGACCCTTGAAGAGTGTATCCTTAACTGCAACCTTAGTTTCAACTGAGAATACAAGATTCTTCTCACCCTGCTTGTAGAGCTCATAGAGTTTTGCATTCATCTCAGATGGCTTAACACCCTTAAGAGACTTCTTGATTGCGTCAGTCTTTGCAACTGCAAGAGAGTCATCGTGTGAACCTACCTGCATGATAACTGACATTTCACCTGTCTCATAGAATGTCTTGAGAGAATCAATTGTTCCAGCAAAGTGGTTGTTAACACTCTTGAATGCTACCTGAAGTGTACGAATGTCCTTGAGGTTCTGGATGGCAACATTCTCACGACGTGACTTTTCCTTGTTGAATTCAACAGGCTGACTTACGCTATCATAGATTAGATAAACTAATCCACAAATACATGCTAAGAGTACAATACTCAGAATTGGTTTAAGAACTTTCATTATTTTATGCTTTTATTTGATTCTATATCCGGTAAAATCATCTAGGCAGACGATTTCCGGACAAAGTTATGAAATTATTTATGAAATGCAATATAATTTGTAATTTTGCAGAGCAATTTTATGCCCTACAGGCACACCAAATACAAGCATGCTGAAATTCACTCCTGAAAAAATAAATCGACTCCACCAGATTCTATCTGATGCGTCTGTCATCTCAATTGTTTCTCACATGAATCCGGACGGAGATGCCTTCGGCAGCAGTCTAGGAATGCTCCACTATCTTACAGAAAAAATGGATAAGGACGCATGCCTTACTTTTGCCGACCCAGACACAGAGTCCCTCGCTTTCATGCTTTCTGAAAGTGACAGAAATACTTTTTTTATTGATAAGATAAACAGTGAAAAAACCAGACAAAGGCTCGCTGAAAGTGACCTGATAATCTGTCTGGATTTCAACGCATTCTCAAGAGCAGGTTCCCTTGAGATTCCTCTTAAAGAATCAATTTCAAAGAAAGTCCTGATCGACCATCATCTGAATCCTGACGAAAGTGCATTTGATCTTGTTTTTTCAGAGACTCAGATTTCATCTGCAAGTGAGCTTACTTTTCACATTCTGATGGCAATGCCTGATATTGATGGAGATGCATCAAAGATTCCTTCAGAAAGTGCCGCTGCCCTAATGACAGGTATGACTACTGACACGAACAATTTCGCGAACTCAGTATTCCCCAGCACTCTTTTCATGGCATCAAAGCTACTTGAAGCCGGGGTTGACAGAGATGCGATAGTCGCTAACATTTATAATAACTATAGGGAGAACAGAGTCCGTCTCATGGGGCACCTACTTTCAGAAAAGCTTGTAATTACTGAAGAGGGAATGGCCTATATTGTACTCGACCAAAAGACAGCAGATGCCTTTGATTTGAAAGACGGAGAAACTGAAGGATTTGTGAACATCCCTCTGTCAATAAAGAACGTCCGCATGAGCGGATTCTTCAGAGAAGACGGAGACCATATGAGAGTTTCTCTCAGATCAAAGAAGGGAACTTCAGCTAATGTCTGTGCAAAACAGTTCTTCCATGGTGGCGGTCATGAGAATGCTGCCGGAGGAAGAATCATGTTCCCCGAAGATGTTCCATCAGTTAACGAAGTGGCAGAATACATAGAACGTATCTGCAACGAATACCTCAAACAGAACTAAGACATGACCCGTAAACTCATAGCATCGTTAGCACTTGGATCGCTACTTCTTCTGGGAGGTTGCATCAAGGAGAACGCCGAACTGATGTACTCAAACCAGGAGACAAAAATCGATTCTTTTGTCAAGTCAACACTGGACAAGAACCCCTCATATACAGTAACTTACAACCATGGTTCTGTCAGAATTACCGTTGTTGAAGGAAATGGTCCAGCACTCGAGAAAAAGAACTCTGTTTCAATCCTTTATGCAGGATACACATTTAACGGAGGTCTTTCTTCATCCGGTCTTTTTGCGACGAATATCAAGGAGATTGCCAAGGATAGCGGATGGGATGTGTCTGACGACTCTGCCTTCAAGCCAATAACTGTCAGTCCTTCAGACAACAACCTCGTAGATGGTCTTGCCAATGGACTGGTAGGAGTTAAAGAAGGCGAAGAATGCATAATATTATTTTCAGGAAAATACGGCTTCGGCAAGAAGCAGAACGGCACAATTTCTGCAAACTCTGCCATAGCTTATCACGTGCTAGCAACTAGCATCTCTGACTAATAATTATTATTTATTATATTTGCAGTTCGAACTGAAAAAAGGAAACACAGAAATATGAAAAAAATCTTTATTCCAGCACTTCTTATTCTCTCACTCTCTGCCATGATGGTATCATGCGTAAAGAATGAGGTAACATATAAGAACGATGGAAATAAAAAATACATCGAGGCTTGGGTTTCTGTCAATCACCCTAATGCCCAGAAAGTAGGTTATGGTGTCTATATCATTGACGATGTTCCTGGAACTGGAACTGAGTTCACAGAAGCTATGCTCAATGTCAAAAAAAACAACAAATTGACATACACCTACATTGACTGTAACCAGTACCAGCTTGATGGCACAATCATTTCAACCACTTTGGCAAATGTTGCAAAGAGAGTTGGATCTTACAACGCAACTGAGTACTACGGACCAGAAGTACAAGCAACAGGCAAAGAACTCACAAACGTCGGTATCAACCAGGCTCTTATCGGAATGAAGGAGGGCGGATATAGAAAGGTTCTTATCCCTGGATGGCTCAATGCTATTGATGAATTCGACTCAGAGGAAGAATACCTCAATAAAGGAGTCGGCACAAATGCCATCTATGAGATCTACCTTCATGAGATCTTTGACGACGTAACAAAATGGGAAGCTGACTCTCTTGAGAGATACACCGACAGAATGATGGCTGGTGTTGACTCAACTGGTTTCGGATTCTACAAGCAAACTCTTTTCCCTGGTATCTCAGGTGCTTCAATGAAAAAGGATACTACCATCTACATCAATTATGTCGGTAGACTTCTTAACGGACTTGTATTTGATACCAACATCGCTGACACAGCAAAGGTTCACGGCATCTATAAGAGCGAAGGTTCTTACACTCCTTCAAAGATCCAGATGGCAGAAAAGAACGAGGACATCAAGTTCGGATCAGGTAGTGCTATCGCAGGATTCTCAAAAGCTCTAAGCCTTATGACTCCTTATGAGAAGGCAAGATTCGCTTTCACATCATCTATGGGATATGGTGCTAAGGGTAGCGGCAATTCAATTCCAGCTTATTCACCTCTAATTTTCGAAATTCAGGTTGTAGGAAAACCTAACTCCAACAAATAATTAATGGCAAACGCTAGTGCAGTCCCTACCGAACTAGGAACCAAAAAAGTCGGAGCTTTACTTAAAGATTACGCTGTCCCAGCTATCATAGCTATGACAGCGTCTTCTTTGTACAATATGGTCGACAGTATATACATCGGCCACATAAAGGAAGTCGGATCATATGCGATCTCCGGTCTCGCAGTGACATTCCCGCTGATGAACCTCTCAACAGCACTTGGAACTCTTGTGGGAGTTGGAGCATCTACCATCGTATCAGTTTATCTGGGCCAGAAGAACTACGAGGCGGCAAATAAGGTTCTAGCAAATGAGGTTACCCTTAATGTAATTATAGGTACCCTATTCGCAATCTTAGCCCTCTCCTTCATCAACCCGATACTCTACTTCTTCGGGGCAAGTGAGAACACACTCCCATTCGCAAGAGACTACATGAGCATTATCCTTTATGGTAATGTCATCACTCACCTGTACTTTGGCCTTAACAACATGATACGAGCTTCGGGTAAACCGAAGTTCGCTATGGGTCTTACCCTATTCACTGTCATATTCAACAGCATCCTTGACCCTATCATGATCTTCGGCCTGAACCTTGGAATCAAGGGAGCAGCTATTGCAACTGTTATATCACAGTTCCTCGCCCTATGCGTTGCCTGGAGACACTTCCTTGATAAAAAGAACTTCATGCACTTCCCTAAGGGAGTATTCAACCTTGACATAAGACTTGCTAAATCATCCCTCACTATCGGTATGGGTCCGTTCCTTATGAATGCGGCTTCTTGTCTAGTGGCTCTTTTCATCAACCAGCAGCTTAAGAAGTACGGAGGAGACCTCAGCATCGGAGCATATGGTATTGTCAACAGAATAACATTCTTCTTTTTGATGATAGTGCTTGGTTTCAATCAGGGAATGCAGCCTATCGTTGGATACAATTACGGTGCAAGACTCTACTCAAGAGTCAAGGAAGCCTTTATCCTTACAGCGAAGTGGGCAACTCTAGTGACAACTTTAGGATTCATCGTATCGGTTTTCTGCCCTGGCATTGTCGTGAAGGCATTCTCATCAGACCCTGAGATGATTGCTCTCGCTGAAAAAGGAATCAAAATGATGAACATCGTATTCCTTATTGTGGGATTCCAGATGGTCACAACAAACTTCTTCCAGTGTCTAGGCATGGTCAACAAATCCATTTTCCTGTCCCTGTCAAGACAGCTGCTGTTCCTGATTCCGCTTATCTACGTCCTTCCTATCTTCTATGGAGCTGATGGAGTATGGTTAAGCTTCCCTATTTCGGATATCGTCACATCTATTATATCTATCATTATGCTTATTGGCCTATTCGGCAAATTCAAAAAGCTCAATGACGGAGATGATCCATCGATCCTTGGTAGTAACATCAAATAACTGCAGCTATGGACAAACCACTTATTATCAATATCGGAAGACAGTTCGGTAGCGGAGGTCGTAGCGTTGCCGAAGTCCTCGGGCAGAAACTCGGAATCAAGGTCTATGACAATGATCTTATTACAGAAGCTGCGAAAAAGAGCGGATTCAGTCCTGCCCTTCTGCAGCACTCGGATGAAAAGAGAAAGCTATTCTCCCTGTCAAGTTTCTTCTCTCAGGGCGGTATCTCTGTAACTGAGGACTACATCAGCGACAACGAGATGTTCAAGATCCAGAGCGAAACCATCAAGGATATCGCATCAAAGGGTTCTGCCATTTTCATTGGAAGATGCTCTGACTACATACTTCGAGAGATGGACTGCGTAGATGTATTTATCTGCGCTCCTATGAAAGACAGAAAGGAAAGAATCTCTCAGAGACTTGGTCTCAGCCTTGAAGATGCAGAGAATCTCTGCAACAAAAAGGACAGAGTCAGAGAAACTTACTATAATTTTTTCACCTTCGGTAATTGGGGTGTTGCTTCAAATTACGATATTTGTATAGACTCCTCGATTTTAGGCATTGAAGGAACAGCAGATCTGATTATTAATTTCATCAAACAGCAAGGAAAGTGATAAGGTTAACTGAAGAAGGAAAGAAGTTTTTTGGAACCATAGCTGCCGCTATGGCCATAGTCATCGCTATTATCGCCATAACAAGTTTCTCAAAGGGTTCCGAGAAGCAAAAACCTCCTAAGCAGGTTGACCTTAACAATGTCCTGACAAATGAGATGTCAGACACTTCTTCCCTTGAAAAGCTTGACAAGGCCATTCTCAATTACATGGCTGAGTGGAACCTTCAGGGAACATCCCTTGCCATCATGAGGAATGATTCTCTTGTCTATGCTAAAGGCTACGGATGGGCAGATAAGGCAAAGGACCAGAAGATGGGTCCTGGCAACATCCTAAGAGTTGCATCCGTGTCAAAGCTCATCACAGCAGCCGGCATCATGCTTCTTCAGGAAAGAGGCATGCTTGATCTATCGGGCAAGGTCTTTGGCGATGAGGGTATTCTGAATGACTCCACATTCACACAGGCAATAAAGGACAAGAACTGTCTGAAGATAACAGTTGAAGACCTTCTTAGGCACAAGGGCGGTTTTAACGGAAGATACGGAGACCCTATGTTCTCTACTAGAACTATCATGCTCCAGAACCATCTTTCAACCCCACCAGATCACGAGACTCTCGTAAAGATCGTTCTTAAAAGACCTCTAGGATTTGTACCGGGAACATCACAGTACTACTCTAACTTCGGATACCTCCTTCTTTCAATGATCATTGAGAAGGTTTCTGGAATGGACTATGAGAGATTCATCCAGGATAATATCCTTCTTCCTGCCGGATGTACTGACATGCATATAGGTAACAACTACTATGCGGACAAGTACAAGAACGAGTCCAGATACTACATGCAGTCAAATGACGAGAAGGTTGACGAGTACAACAACAGTGGCAAAAGAGTTGAGCGTTGCTATGGAGGCAATGACATCAGAGCACTCGCAGGTGCCGGTGCATGGGTGACATCCGCTCCTGAGCTTGCGAAGTTCGTTGCTGCAATCGACGGAAGAGACGAGTTCCCTGACGTACTTAGTCCTGAGAGTGTAAAGGCAATGACAGAGTATTTCGACGAGGAGACATACTCACTTGGCTGGAATGACACCAATCCTGAGATCGGATGGACTAGAACTGGTACTCTCTCAGGAACAAGCGCACTTATCAAATACTTCCCTGACGGAGAATGCTGGATTCTTATTTCGAACACAAGCACCTGGAAAGGTCCAACTCAGACAAAGTACACATCTACCCTATTCAGCAATCTAAGAAGCAGATTCTCGGACATAATCCCTCACAGAAACTTCTTCTATGAGGAGGAACCAGAGGACATCGACACAAAGGATAAAGGTAAGGACAAGAAGAAAAACAAAGATAACGAGGAGGATTAACACGAATCCTTCAGCATGCATACTAGAGTACAAAGAGAGCCTTTCACAAAATGGTTCTCTTTGTTTTGTTATACCATCCACTAATACCACACGACTTGTCCTAGTATAACAAAAAACATCCTCCTGCAGATATTGTAGAAGGATGCATCAGTATATTATCAATTGATCTTTATTTCACGCAGCGAACAGATGCTCTGAATGAAGCCTTGTCGGCAGCTCCTGTCACTACATTTGGTAGCTGAGCATAGATATAACGGTAAATACCCTTATCCTCATCATACTCACCTGCACTCCAAAGGCAAGAGTAAGCATAACCGCCGTCCCATTCTACGTCGCCTTCCTTATCGATTGCATAACCGAATGGCAGGAATCCGAGCTTAGTCTCATTTGTAATCTTAACATTTGGCCAGTATTCCCACATCTTTGCACCGAAGTATGTAGCGTCAACCATAAGTGAACCTGCGACATTCTCCCAGGAGTCTATGCTACTAAGTTCCTTTCCTGTGAGATACTTTCCAAGTCCAAGCCAGTCCTCTTCTGTCGGAAGTCTCCAACCATCAGGGCAAGCAGTCTTAGCCTCTTCCCATGTGTAGTAGTTTCCGAAGACACCAGCCATTGCATTACAGTGTGCATATGGAACACCCATTCCCTGATATGCGAGGTTCTGTCTGAACCAAGTAAGGCCGTTTACTTCTGTGATATAGTAGATGCGACCGTCTCTAGGATCTTCAAAGCTTGGGTTTGTTGGACGGATCTGAGTTTCAGCTACAGTTGAATTGAGTTTGTCTGATACGACATTGAGGGACTTGCTGTCAGTTGTTGCATAATGACCATCAGCGAAAGCATTGAGCTTGACAGTGAAAGATCCAAGTTCCATTGGAGCCTTGAAAGTAAGCTTTCCGTCCACAGAAACAGGATCAGATTCCCATCTTGTTGTATCATTGGCAGCCTTCCAGTTAAGAGTCCATGCATATCCAACAGGACCGTCCTTAGTAGTTTTGATATTGCCCTTAGGAGCAACAGTTATTACCTGTCCTGGTTCCACATAGCGAGGCATATCGAATGTCACGCCACCAACTAGGTGAGGTGTAGTGTCCTTCTCCTCTTCATCATCCTTTTTGCATGACTCTACCGAAAGACACGATATAGCCATAGCTAGAATAAGAAGATATTTGTACTTATTTAATTTCATGAGCATTCTTTTACTAAATTATGCAAATATGAGGATTTTCAGCGTAAAATCCTCTAACTTTGTGCAAATACTTTGCCGAAGAAAACATGAGAAGGTCTTTTTTAATAATATTATCAGCAATATTGATTTTTTTTGTTTCATCCTGTAACCAGAACACCACATATATCCAGATAAACGGTTATGCACAGGGCGGAACTTACACAGTAAAGCTTAACCTGATTGGAAGCAAGGGAAAGATCACTGTGAAACCCGAACAAATCAAAGCGGATATAGACTCTCTTCTCAATAAGATTGACTTCACCTTATCAGGTTACAACAAGGGATCAATCCTCAGTAAGTTCAATGATGGAGAAACTGTAAAAGTCAATGACATGTTCTGTGATATCTACCGAGTATCCTATAACTTCTATGAGTCTACTGGAGGAGCCCTTGATGTGGCTGCTGGGCCTCTAGTGGATGCATGGGGATTCGGATTCAAGACAGACTCACTGCCTTCTGCCCAGACGATAAAGG
>JAKSJT010000096.1 GCA_024402125.1 Bacteroidales bacterium | reverse complement strand
ACAAAAAATTCTTATCAAAGATAATCAATCATTGACAATAAACAATGATTTGCATCCTATTCCGATACGGAGACAGATGAAGGATTCTTTCTAGCCTGAGATGGAGTCACGCCATATGTCTGCTTGAACATCTTGGCAAAATACGACGCCGAATCAAATCCACACTTACTTACAATGTCACCTATTGGGACATCAGTTGTTGTCAGAAGTTTGCAGGCATAGGACAGTCTACAGCCTCTGATATACTTAAGTGTATCAATACCTGTTATAGTCTTAACCTTTCTATTTAGCTGACGCTGGCTGAGGCAAACGGCATCTGCTATTGATTCCGAATTGAGAGTCAAGTCATCTATGCGATCGAAGATAATACGGTTAAGATTCGCCAGGAACTCCTTATGTGCTACTGGGATTTCCTCCTCCATAGGCTTGGCATCCTTCATTGCTCCTGAGTAGCTCTCACGAATGTGAGCCCTGGATTCAAAGGAATTTGATACAAGCATACGGAGTTCATCCGGCTGGAATGGTTTTGTCAGGAACATATTGGCACCCTTCCTAAGTGCCTCCAGACGGTCTTCCTCACTGCTCTTGGCGGACACGACCATAATTGGGATATGGTTGATAGCAAGAGATGACCTCACCTTATCTATAAGTTCATATCCGTTCATGATAGGCATCATGACATCTGTAATGATCATATCAGGCATGTACTCCTGAGCCTTGTCATATGCTTCCTGACCGTTTCTAGCGTAGAACACCTTATACTTTGGAGACAGAAGTCTTCCGATAAATGAAGATATGTCATCATTATCCTCCGCAACAAGTACAACTGGGACATCATCTGATGTATCCAGATTATCACCATGCTGGTCATCCGCAGTCTTTTCGGATACAAGGGCCTCAGAAGCGGACCATAAAGGAAGATCCTCATTACTGTGCTGCTGAGGAATCACAACCGTGAATGTCGATCCTACTCCTAGTTTACTATTCACGTCAATGGTTCCGCCCATAACTTCGACCATCTGCTTAACCATAGCAAGACCGACACCGGATCCAAGCACTTTACCCATATTGTCTCCCATGTAGAATGGTTCGAATATATGAGGAAGATGTTCAGGGTCTATTCCTGGGCCATTATCTATTACTGACATTCTGAAAGAACCATTGTTCATAGTCGTCTTGACAAGAACCTTTCCTCCTCTTTGTGTATACTTAACAGCATTAGTTATAAGATTAGATACAGTCTTTTTGATATACTCAGGGATGAAGTCAACATTCATCTCATCCTCTGAATTCTCATAGTCAACTGTTATGAAGTTCTGTGAAGCATATACTCTGATGGATTCAACAATCTGACCGACCAGAAGATTCAGGTTACCCCTCCTCCAGTCAGGGTTACCGACTGAAGACTTTACCCGGGAGATGTCAAGAAGCTGATTTACAAGCTGCAGAAGATTATTTCCATGGGTAAGGATAGACTCCACATCCTGCTTCGCTGTTGAATCCGGATCAACATTCTTCTCAAGTTCCTTACCTATACCAAGTATGATGGTAAGTGGAGTTCTGAACTCATGAGTGACATTTGTGAAGAAGTCCATTCTGGTCTTCTCAAGCTGAACCATAGCCTTCTGGGACCTTCTTCTAAGCTTAAGGGCATAGAGAAGGCTGGATATGACACTGACAGCTGCCAGAAATATGACAAGTCCGACAATGATAATCCATTTCTGAATACGCTTCTGAAGGTTCATCTGCTCGGACAGAGCATTGATCTCATCATTGTGTCTTTTGGTCTGATATTCAATTCTAGCGGAGAGCAGTTCCTGATTCTGGTCATTAAGTGCAAGCTGATCCGAAACCTCTACATACTTCTTGTACATCTTCACGGCCTCACGGTCTTTGCGTATGCTGCTCTGGTAAGATGCCATGGTAAGGTATCCTTTAGCCAAGTGTTCAAGTGACTCGATATTCTGCGCCATGGACAATGCCTGCTGAATGTACTGATATGCCTCAGGATATTTCTTTTCAGACAGATACATGGTCGCGAGAGAGAAACAAGGCTCAATGGTATGCCAGTCATCACCCACACCTTTCAGGATCTCGTATGAGTTCATGAACTCTATCAAGGCCTGAGTCTTATAACCTTGTTTATAGTATATGCTACCAAAATAGTTGTGGCATAATCCGACTCCAAGGTCAGAATCCGCAGCCCTGTTATGATCCAAGGCTCTAGTGTACCATACAAGCGCTGAATCAAGCTCACCTCTATTCTCCATGATAGATCCGAGATTGGCGCAGTTGATTGCCATTCCAAGTTCACTTTCAAGGAATGATTCTCCTTTAAGAGCATCACGGAACATAGCCTCAGCAGTCCTGTCGTTTCCGACAGGCAAAGCGACATTACCGATTCCATTGAGGGAATTTACAATAGACTTCCTGGCATCATATGTTGTTGTATCACTCAACTGAGTACAGAGCTCAAGAGCCTCATAATGATAATGGATAGCCTCTTCCAATGTTCCCTTTCGTCTATGGTCAGTCGCAATCTGGTTCATCATCTTGATGACCTTCAATGTATCATCAAGTTCTGTAGCCACCTCAAGGGCTGCAAGATGGTTTTCAAGAGCACCGTCAAAGTTGGAGACGTTTCGAAGAGCACTTGCAACTTTTGACAAGCTGTCGTACTTTATTGTTAAAGCTTCCGCAGAGGCACTAATACGGTGAGACGTATCCGATCTGGAGCAGGATACGCATAACACAGAAGCTATGCTGAGAAGCAATATATATAGTCTTGATCTAACAGACATAATGACCAAATTTATTACAGGAATTAAAGATATCAATGTTTGTACTATTATGCAAAAAAATAACTGGAACAGCCTTCACAGGTAGTCCCAGTCTATGCCTTGTCTGCCGGATGACTTCGGCCAAACTCTTGAAGTCTTTCTAGCATTTTCGAATCTATTCCGGCGAGATTCGATTAATTACTATAAGTGAAGCTTTCAAATAATTTAGGCGTGTTTTTCTATTTACAAAGTAAGTTCATTAAAGAGAAAATAAATATCATTTTTTGGACATTTATTGATACAAATAGGACAATTGTAATTGTAAATCCGCTTTATCAATTTGCTACTTAATTACTAATCAACACATTACAAAAGAAGCGCATCCTAAGTCCCAGAATGCGCCCTATAATAAAAAAGTATCGACTAAATGTTGTTCTGGAATGTTAACCTTATTACATAATCAGGATTTCCGGCAAGATTCTCAGGAACTTTTACAGTCATTTTTCCTGTCTTCTTATCCCTCGAAACTGTAATTGTATCTCCATCAAGACTGACTGATTCCTTGAGTTTGTTCTTTGCTGGAACCATTCCATCGAGGACTATCTCCGAGATCTGGTTGATAACATGAAGATAAAGGACATTACCCTTCTTTGTTGAAACTCCCCATTCGCACTCACCTGTCGGACCACCATCAGTTGAATAGATGCTCTCGCCATATCTTGAAAGCCATTGTCCCATTTCATGAAGTCTCTGAACAGCCTCATCCGGAAGAGTACCATCAGGACGAGGACCGATATTGAGAAGAAGATTTGCACCCTTTCCGCTAGTCATGGCAAGAAGATGGATAAGATCAGCTGTGCTCTTATAATCTTTATCAGTTATCCTATATCCCCAGCTGCCGTTCATTGTCTGACAGGTCTCAAGAGGCATAATGGTTGAGATACCATTATCTGCAGAATAGCCTGCTTCATTGTGTCCAGGAACATCCCTTTCAAATATCTGGATATCCTCACCGTCAAATGGAACCAGATGATGATTGTTTCCAACAAGGCATGAAGGCTGAAGTGAATGGATCAGCTCATACTGATGAGCAAAGTTCCAGATCTTAGGCTGTTCTTCTCTAGGGAACTCATCCTTGTCCCATATACCATCGAACCAGATTGCGCCAATTGGGCCATATCCTGTAAGAAGTTCCTTCAACTGTTCATCCATAAAGGAAAGGTAATGGCTCCAACTGCCAGAAGGCTGCACGGAAGATCTTCCTGAGGCATGGCCGGTTCTACCAATAGGATAATAATCATCCCTGCCCCAATCAAGATGAGAATAATAGAAATGGAGCCTTATACCCTTTTTCTGACAAGCTTCCGAGAGTTCTTTAAGGACATCCCTTCCAAATGGAGTGTTGGTTATCTTGTAAGAACTCTGCTTGGTGTCAAACATTGAGAATCCATCATGATGACGTGATGTAATTGTTATGTACTTCGCTCCAGAAGACTTGATGGCATCAACCCACTCGTCAGCACTGAACTTTGATGGGCAGAATCCGTCAGCAAGTTTGCTGTACTCAGAATATGGAATCTGTGAGACCTCCTGTACCCATTCTCCCTGACCAAGCATTGAATAGATACCCCAGTGGATGAAGATTCCGAATCGCATGGAATCAAATTCCTGACGGGACTGGACATTCTGAGGAGTCGGAACATATGAGCCTTGTGCTGATATGCTTCCAGCTGCTGCGACGCAAATAAGAGCAGACGCTAAGATTGATTTAAATAGTGACATTACAGGTTTATTTCTTTTGACCTTAACAAGATACAAAAAAATCGCACCTCTTTTCAGAAATGCGATCCTAAATATTCTAGAAATCAAGATTGATTCCAAGTTCTATAGTGAACGGTCTAATGAATGTTCCTGACATCAGGTAATCCTTGAATCCAGAAGCATCGGTAACAAGGTCAGCAGAAGAAATCAGTCCGCTTGCGCCCTTCTGGTTCAGTATGTTGATGACATTGAGACTCACCTTACACTTGCTTGACAGTCTGTAGTCAATTCCACCGAAGGTCTCAAGTCTTCCCTTGAAGAACAGAGAGTTGGTCTTGTTGATGTAAGTCTTGCTGATGTATCGAGTGCTTAACCACCATCTCCATGCTCCATAAGAATATGAAGGGTCAACTACAATCTCCATCTTATGAAGGTTTGTTACATTGTTACCGCTGAAATCATACTCCTCTGTAACTCCATCACTGAAAGTAGGAGTGAACTCAAAGTTCCTGTATTTAGGCTCTCTAAGAGTATACTGGAGATGAAGTGTAAATCCCTTGAAAGGTGTAAGCATAGCATCAGTCACCCATCCAAGCGAAGCGATACCATAGGTGACAGGAAGAGTCAATGACTCATTGTATCCTACTGGAAGATCGCCAACCGGTCTAGTCAAGGAATGCTGGAAGATTGATCTGGTATTATAGTTGGACTGGTTGATGTAATTAACCTGTGAAACAACATTCACCCAATCATTCTTATAGGAGATACCAGCCCTAACGAACTTTGTATCTGTCGGATCAGTTGAAGGATCATAGAAACCACCGTAGTTGAAGATGTTGCTATGAACTCTTGTGAAGATACCGTCCGCCTGGAAGGCAAGGTTTCCGACAATGACATAGTTCACGTTAAGTCCGAATGATCCATTGAGATAATTCTCGCCAAAGTGAGTTATCTTTCCCTTTGTGAGATTGAAACCATTGTATCTTGTGTTGCTCTTGTCATCTCCAATATTGTTGGCTGACTGACCATGGATATTAAGATACTCGGCTCTTAAGAATCCTGTCAGAGACATCTTCGAGAATGGTTTCCATTCATCATAGACATATCCGGCAACCTTGTTCTCGAATCCGTCATAGTACTCACCAGCAGAGTTGAAGTTGGAGTAGATTTCGCCATTACGGGCAATAATTGCAGGGTCCGCCTCAACGCTGTGAGCAAAGTTCACAGAAGAAGATGTTGTTCCTCCGTGGGTGAAATGATAATCAGCGCCAATGCGGAGTGAATGGTTACCTCTAGAGAACTGCACCTCAGCATTGTTCATCCATGAAGTGTCGAACGCATCGAAATGAAGGATCATTCTTCTCTGAAGATATCCTGAGAATGGAGTTCCGTCACGGTATGTGTATCCAGCAGACTCAGCGACATTCTCGATACCGGAAAGAGAACCGGCACCACGAACTGATGTACCTCCCCTTAATCTGCTTCTGAAGTCAAGATGAACACCATTACCCAGATCATAGTCAAGTGTATATGTCAAATGATGAGTCTTGTCAGTGTTGCCTTCCTTGATACCCATCTCCCTCATTTCACCGGTCTTGAAGTCCATGAATGTAAAAGTGGCGATGTCCGGACGATATGAATCATATCCCAGGTCAAACCCGTTGTACATCTTCACACTGCCGTCTCCGACAAACACAAATGGGCCATATGTCTCCTGAATGTTCATGAAATTCACATACTGGTAAGTAAGTGCCATGCCTCCCCTTCCGTTAAGGAAGTCCTTTGAGAGCACTCCCTTGTAGAACTGATGACGATCCTTGAGCATCGGATTTATTGTGTGGTTGGAACCCGGGTCAAAGTTCTGATATGTACTGAGCGAATAGCCCCATCCCCTTGCAATAGGTCCAGTGACATTAATATCAAGTTTATGCTGGCCCCACTGTCCGACCACATATGACACCGACCCCTTGAAGGTCTCGCTGCCACCCTTATTATAGCTGTCCACATAATTATTGATCTCACCGTAACGCATAGCCGTCTCCATAGGACCGATGGTTGAAGTGCTACGGGCACTTACTCCACCATGCCATGACTTGTATGGGAACATTTGATAGATATAATAGGTAACAGGCATTCCATCTTCAAAGATTGGCACAGCTGAGGATGTATTGGTCGGAAGACCCAGTGAAATTTCACGAGGCTTACTGTCAGATGCGGCATTAAGGAAAATGGCACTGTTTGATGATGTGGCATCAGTAGTATCTTTCTTATGCTGAGCACTTAATGGCAATGTAGATACAAGCGTAAAGCAAAGAAGTGTAATGATTGGTTTAGCGGTTATATTCTTCATATTACAAATTTACAATCAAATTCTTTAAAATACTAACTCTCATCACAAAAGGAGACTGATGTTTTTGCGCACCAACCAGATAGAAAAAAACATCAACTGAGGCATTTCTAGGGCACATTTTAGCATAAACCGTTTTGTATAAAAAAAAGGTCTCAAATAATTTTTTAAATAATTTTAAAAAACTACCTTTGCAGCCCCTAAACTTAAAAGGACTTAAAAACTTGAAACGCATTTACACTGTTAGTAGTACTTATTTTTTATAAAAATCTATGGTAATAGCTATTACTATTGCCTTTGTCCTAGGATATATCCTCATTGCAGTTGAGGGTTTGACAAAGGTAAACAAGGCCGCTGTTGCTCTTCTTATGGCCAGTGTCTGCTGGACTCTCTATGCAGTAGGCGGACTTGGTGGAGAAGAACTCACAGAAGTTCTCGAAAGAAACCTCGGAGAGGCCGGCACAACAATATTCTTCCTCATGGGAGCCATGACAATCGTGGAGCTCGTGGACTCATATGGTGGATTCAACTTCGTTAAAAGAGCACTTTCAACAACATCTAAAGTAGCTCTCTTCTGGAGAATCGCTCTTCTTACTGCAATAATGAGTGCAGTCCTCGATAACCTTACAACAACAATTGTAATGCTCATGATTCTGGGCAAGATTGTAGGAAGTTCAAAGGACAACCTCATCTACGCATCAATGATTGTTCTTTCAGCCAACGCTGGTGGTGCATTCTCCCCTATCGGTGACGTTACAACCATCATGCTCTGGAACGGTAAAATGGTGACAGCCACCGGAGTAATCCTCATGGTAGCAATTCCATCAATCGTGAGCTTCGTTGTTCCTGGACTTATCCTTCAGAGACAACTACATGGTGAACTTTCACTTACACCGAACACACACGATTCATTCAGAAAGAAGCTTCCTAACGAGCCACGTAGACGTGAGCGTCTTGAGGTATTCATCGTTGGAGTAGGCGGTCTCTGCCTTGTTCCACTTTTCCATACACTCACAGAGCTTCCTCCATTCATGGGAATCATCTGCATCGTAGGTCTTCTCTGGGTTCTTACAGATATTATCCATATCTATGTAAAGAAGAGTAGTGCAAGCATCAGTGCTGTACTCGGAAAGATCGACATGAGCACAATCCTGTTCTTCCTTGGCATCCTTCTTTCAGTAAGTGTACTTTCGGAGATTGGAGTCCTTTCTTCACTTGGAGCTTGGCTCAATGAGAACATCGCATCCGACTTCCTAAAGACTGGTATCATCGGAGTCCTTTCAGCAGTTGTTGACAACGTTCCTCTTGTTGCCGGTACAATGAAGATGTACCCTATCGCAGACGCCGCTATGGTTGCAGCTGATCCATCTCTTGCAGGAATGGTACAGGACGGTATCTTCTGGCAGCTTCTGGCATACTGTGCAGGTGTCGGCGGATCACTTCTTATCATCGGCTCTGCTGCCGGTGTAGTTGCAATGGGTATTGCAAACATCTCATTCGGATGGTACATAAAGAAGATTTCATGGGTGGCACTTATCGGTTACCTCTGCGGTATAGCAGCATATGCCGTCCAGTGTTTAGTCCTCGGACTCATATAATCAGCGACTAGAGCAAAAACTATCCTTTATCAAGATGGCAGCAATGCCATCTTTTTTGTTTTATCAATTTGGACAAAGTTGAGTATCTTTGAGGCATGGATAAACTGAAGGCTATACTATTTGATTTCGACGGGACCATTGTAAACTCCGCTCCTGGAATTGTCAAGACAATGGAACAGACATACATGAAGATGGGGCTTCCTGTTCCATCTCAGGAAGCCATGATCGCAACTATCGGACTACCTCTTAAGCAGGCACTAGGGCAGCTAGCATCCCTGGACGACAGAATGGCAACAAGAGCAACTGAGATATACAGAGAGCTGTTCCCAATCTATGAAGTAAACTATGTGACACTGTTCGATGAAGTATATGATATCCTTTCGACTCTAAAAGCCAAAGGCATACGAATGGCCGTAGTGACATCAAGGGATTTCTCATCGCTGGACCTTATATGCAGACATCATGACCTGTGGGGATTCTTTGAGACAAAGGTAACCGGAGCTGATGGATTCAAACCAAAGCCAGCTCCTGACATGGTCCATGCCCTACTAAAAGAGATGAATCTTTCAAATGAAGAAGCAATAGTTGTAGGAGATACAACATTTGATATAGACATGGGAAATTCCGCAGACTGCAAGACAGTCGCAGTC
>JAKSJT010000095.1 GCA_024402125.1 Bacteroidales bacterium | reverse complement strand
AACCCTGGATCGTATGTTGTCGAGGCCTCAAAGGACGGTTATGTCAGCAAGACCGTTTCACTTGAGATTTCACGAATGACATCACAGAACTTCTATCTCCTTCGTGAGGGCGAAGAGGCTCCGTCCGAGATCTACACCTATCCGAAAGATGCAGACTGGTACACTCTTGGATTCGGAGAGAATCCTACGACCCTCATGGGTGCAAATTTATTCCCTTCTTCCATGATCAGTCCGTACGCAGGAAAGCAGATCAAGTCCATCTCATTCCTTATCCATGGTGAATCTGATGCAGACGGTGCTACAACCACAACAGGTACCGTTCATGCTCTTGTAGACTATGGATCTGAGCGCAAGGCATTCATCGAAGTCAGCAACCCTTCTGTCTCTACATGGAATACTGTTGACCTGACGGATCTGGAACTTATCATTCCTGAAGGAAAGGACATCTACGCAGGATATGCCCTTAAGAACTGGGCTTATGACTACTGCCTGGTTGCAACAACAGCAGAAGGCTCCAATATCGGTTACTATGCCGACTATGACGAGAAGTCCGCTAAATGGTACGCCTTGTCTGATGGAACAGACGATTATGTCTATGCTATCAAGCTCAATATCGGAGACTATGTAAAGCCTGATACAGGCTACAACTACATTAACAATCCTAAGGATGGCATCTACAGCATTGGTGACTCCTTTGAACTAAACCTTGTTGAGACTTCATCTGATCTAAGACCAAATGCCAGTGGCATCAAGTGGTTCTTTGATGATGAACCAGTAAACGGACCAGTAAGACTTTCTTCTTCGGGACTTCATACAGTAACTGCAAAGTTCACAACCGTAAGCGGAGAAAAGAAGGTAATTGACCTGGAAATTACAGTAAAATAGGACTTCGAATCCCAATATTAATGCAAAGAAGTGGCCGGCATGGTCACTTCTTTTGCTTTTCCAGTATCTCGTGATATTCTATTTTGTAGAGCTCTTTACCTCAATGTTAAATGGAGTTACAGGCATTCCGTAGATGTTCTTAATATTACCTGGAACATAATCCCCCCATCCGTAACGGATTGCTGTTGGAGAGCTGATTCCATCACACTTGACGGTCAGCTGCCTTGTCCAGTTGTTGAACTGAATCTCAGTTACAGGATACCATGTTCCATCTGAAGAGCAGACTTCAAGTCCGGTGATGGCCTTCTCTCTGTTTACTCCCAACGGAGCCACCTCAGTGAGTTCCAGGATTATGTTCTTCCCATCAGAAGACAAGGTTGCGCCTGTAGCCTCCGGACTATAGCAAGGGATACCCTTGAATCCATAATCTCTATTCAGTGCCAGATATGCCAATCTCTCGCCGACTGGCTTTTTAAGACTCGGATGGATGTTCCACTTCTCATACTCATCCAAAAGATCATTTGTCACGACAATAGAGCAGTTCGGAACGATCTTCACTGCATCATGCTGAGCCTGACGAAGTGGAGCGGACTGGTCTTTCGGATGCTCTGTACAAGGAGCTATCTCCACCTGATAGAATGGAAGCTCATTGGTAGTATCTCCCCACTCCTTTCTCCATCTGGCAACAAGGTCAGCAACCCTTGATGCATACTGCTGGTCCTTTCCGATATTGGAGCATCCCTGATACCAGATAAAACCCTTGATTGTATAACCTCTCATAGGAGCAAGCATTGCATTGTATGCCATATATGGCTTATGCATAAAGAACATCTTCTCAATATGATCCTTTGAAAGGTCCTCATCAGGATAAGTCGCGAGAAGATCCTCCGGCATCCAGCTCTCGATACGGGCTCCACCGAAAGCACATACAATCACTCCTACGGGGACATCCAGCATCTCGTTCAACTTTCTGGCAAAGAAATATGATGTCGCACTCATTGTTGCGATTGTCTCGGAGCAGGCACCTCGCCACTCCCCTTCTACATCATCCAGAACCTCATACGTCTGCTTACGAGGAACCGTGAACATACGTATCTTGTTCTCTGCCGATGGCTGAGCAATATACTCTATGGCATCTCTCACCGGACAATCGACATATCCATACTGGCTTCCGTCCATCATCATCTCCATGTTGCTCTGACCACTTCCTAGCCAAACCTCACCGATAAGAACATTGCTGACTGTGACAGTCTCTTTTCCGCACTTGACAGTTATAGATTGAGGGGTATAAGATCCTTTAGGCGTCGGAATGGACACTTTCCAGTTTCCATTTGAATCGGTCTTGCAGGTCACAGCCCTATCTGACCATGAGCCCTGGACTGATACATTTGTACCTTTGTCAGACTTACCCCAGACAGAAGCGGAGGCGTTCTGCTGAAGAACCATACCATCACTGAATACATTCATAAGTTTCAGCTCAGCGTGAGCTGACATGCATATTGCCAACAAGGCAATAACAAAGAATAGTTTACGCATATCGTGTTAATTGTTAGTTCTACTGAAGTGGCTAATCCGCCTCCACAAACGCAGAAGTGAACATGAACAAAAATACTTATTCGCAACCACTAAAGCAATAACTATTGAAGATGACGATGCAAACGCCCCCATAAAAGGCAAAAAGAGACCGGCAGACAGCCGATCTCTCCTATTATGGTGTATTGACCCGATCTTAATAAGAAAGTCCAAATCCGAATGGGAATGAAGGATTGACAGAGTCGCAAGGTTTGTCCTCAAGCTGAGCTCTCACTGCATCCATAGATGAAGGAATCTCATAAGGAAGCTTGCCCTTAGGGTTGTACTTGCCAAAGAGAATCTCGAGAACCGCCTTGTCTGTCGGATCGAATGAAAGGAGAATAGCGTTAGGAAGGCCCTTCAGCTCCTCTGTAATGACATTTGATGATCCTGTTGGGTTAAGGTCCGCAACAACTGGTTTTCCGTAAGAAACGAGCTTCTTAAGGTTCTCCATCTTTGCTTCAGGGAAGTCGATATTAACTTCTGCGCTTGCACTAGATCCACCGAAACCTCTTCCACGATCTGCAGCTGTCGATGTACGATATACAATTACATCTGCATCAGCTGGATTCTCAACCACTGTAGCATACTCTGCTGCTGCCTCAGGAGCAATACCCTCTACATATACCTTTGAGCCAGCCTTTAGAGGAAGTGTACCGTCATTTGTCAAAAGAACGTTAGCGATAAGCTGACATTCCATTCCAATCTTCTCGTTCTTCTCGCTCTGAAGAATCTGCTCAGCCTTGTCAGGATCTACATAAGGATTCTCGAAAAGACCAAGGCTGAAATGCCACTTAAGGATGCGGCTAACAGCGTCATTGACTCTTTCAATAGGGAGACGTCCTTCGTTAACAAGTTCAACAACCCATTCTGGATGAGTCTCAGAACCGATCTGGTCAACTCCTGCATTGAAAATCATAGCATAGTTGTCCTTTGTTGAAGTTGTTCCCTGAAGACGAGGATTGAGTGGACCACGTGTTGCCACACCCCAGTCTGTACAGATAGCACCCTCGAAACCGAGATCCTTCTTAAGAACCTCTGTTGACATATGGTATGAGTAGTTTACGTTAAGTGTATCATAGTATGTACCACTATAGTATCCCATAGCTGCGAGAGCACCTTTTCTGATACCAGATCTCCATGGTGTGTAGTGATACTCCTGGTTGTTTGTCGGATAGACAAGCCAGCTTCCCTGACCGTCAGCATGAGGGCCTGATCCTGGCCAATGCTTAAGGTGAACAAGGATCTTACCAGGACCTACGTTCTTTCCCTGAGCACCTTCGATAAGAGCGTCAGACATCTCTGCTGTAAGGTTAGCATCCTCTGAGAAACAACCCATGTTTCTGCTCCAGCGAGGCTCTGTCATAACATCAATCTGAGGACCAAGGAACATGTGAAGACCAACTGCTCTGTACTCCTCTGCCATAACCTCACCGAACTGCTTCATTAGTTTTGCATCACGACCTGCAGTAATACCTACCTGACCTTCTCCGTTTGTCATATGTGAGAAGTACTGAGTTCCTGATACGTGTCCGCCTAACTTTGCACTGTGACGTGGATCCGATGAGAACATGATAGGAATTCCGAGACGAGAAGCCTCAGCGATTTCCTGCATTCCGTTTGACCACTCTGCGAATTTACGAGGAGCAGCAACTCCGTTATTCAAAATGTTACGGAAGCCTTTTTCTTCAATATAGAGTTTTGCAGTTGCCTCACGACGAACCTGTCCCATTGCCATAGCTCCGGCATTCTGTCCACCAGGACCGATAGGACCAGCATATCTCTCCTCCTCTGCCTTTCTGATTGCCTCTTTCTCCTCTGGTGTATAGTCATACTTGATTACACCATCCTCTTTTACAGCAATATTTGGATGGAACATAAGGCCAGCCTTCTCCTCAAGTGTCATCTGAGAAACAAGATCCGCGATACGAGTGTCCATTGGCTGACGCCAATCCTCGTAAACATCAAGTTTTCCGTTTTTGTTCAAATCTTTGAACTGATACTTCCCTTCTGTGATAATATTCACCTTACGGGCACCAAGTTCTGGCTGAATTGTCTTCTGGCCACAACTTTGAAAGACCAGAACACCTGCTAAAGAGCAAACGATAGCTAAACTCTTATTCATGATAATTATTGATTTGATTATTAGTATTATTTTATAAGTCCAAATATAACAAAACGAAAGTATTAATCAAATAGGATTAAGAGCTTGAAGAAAGACAAATTAAAAGAGGATTAACATCACTGCAAATCCTCTTTTCGCAAAACACAATATATAAAAAGTACTTATTTTGCTGAAAGAACGCTTTTTATCTACTGAACAAAGCATCTTTCTATGCAATCAAATTACTATTCCTTATTCCCTATTAAATAATAACAGAACGAGATATCAGACTCGTCACCTTGCAAATATAAAAAAATAATAAGAAATTCAAAAACATTTCGAAAGAAAACGAAAGATTAAGTTTACGAAAACTATAATTACGAAACAGCATACCTCCTCTGCTCAAGTTAGTTAATTAAAGACTGACACAAAAAACAATTATTTATTCGTATATTGTATTTCGGATGAACTCCTTTTTATGATAATTATATATTTATATAAATATATTTTTATATACACATGGATGAAAGAACTGCAAAACTCATTAAATCAATGATTTCCCATGACAAGGGTGACACTTTAAGAATACAGCATTTTCTTAAAGTTCATGATTTAGCAGTCACCATCGGAATCGGTGAAGAGCTTGAAAAGGAGACCCTTGTTATACTTGAAGCGGCTTCTGTTCTTCATGATATCGGAATCCATCCAAGCGAAGAAAAATACGGCAACTGTGCCGGAGTTCATCAGGAAGAATTAGGTCCAGGCGAAGCTGACACGTTACTGAATGATCTCAACTCTACCCTACCGGATGAGATGAAGTATTCACAAAAGGAAATAGACAGCATCAAGTTCCTTATTGGGCATCATCATACCTATCAAGGTATAGACAGGATAGAATGGCAAATCCTAGTAGAAGCAGACTTTCTAGTGAATCTCTTTGAAAATGGCTCCCCTACCCAAACGATCAGGGATGTTGAAAAGAACATTTTCAAGACGGCTACTGGTCTCTCAATTTTGAAAAATATGTTTAACTACTAATACATCAATAAACAATGAAAAAGATTCTAAGCGGCATTGCAATTACAGCAGCTGTAACAATGCTCTCTCTGAATTTAGGTGCACAGGAGATCGGCAACATCTCCAGAGCGTCTACAAAATCACCAGAAATCAATGGTAATAAGATTACCTTCAGACTTTCTGCAAACTATGCAACTCAGGTTAAACTCTCCGGATCATGGATGACTAATGCATTCGCTGGAGGTGAGATGATGAAAAAAGGTGACAACGGAATTTGGGAAATAACAATTGACGCACCTGCTCCTGAGCTCTACACCTACACATTTACAGTGGACGGAGTCAGCACACTCGACCCTTCAAATGTATTCGTTCAGAGAGATGGTTCAAGATATATGAACGGACTCCTTGTAGAAGGTGGATATGCTGATGAGTACAAGGAAGCTGAGCATCACGGAAATATCGAGCAGGCTTGGTACTACAGTGCAGAGAACAACATGGAGCGTCGTCTATATGTTTATGTACCTTATGGTTACGACAAGAACGACAAAAAGACAAAGTATCCAGTTCTTTACCTTCTCCATGGTGGCGGTGGTGACGAAGACGCTTGGAGCACTCTCGGTAGAACAGCACAGATTATGGATAACCTCATCGCAGCAGGTAAGGCTGTCCCTATGCTTGTAGTAATGCCTAACGGTAACCCTAACCAGTACGCAGCCCAGACACTTGGTATCCCTACAAATCCTAACACGAAGTCTTACAATAGCGGTTTTGACAACTACACTTCACTTGTAAACGATATCGTTCCTTTCATCGAGAAGAACTACAAGGTAAAGGCTGATAGAGCGCACAGATCAGTAGCTGGTCTTTCTATGGGTGGCGGACAGTCATTCTACATCGCTTTCAGAAACACTGACAAGTTTGCTTCTGTAGGTATCTTCTCATCAGGTCTTATCGGAGCTTCTGCAATCGGATCAGCACCATTCGATGGAGAAAAGGAAATGCCAGGTATCTACAACACACCTTCAAAGTACAACAAGTTTGACCTTATCTATCTCTCATGTGGTGAGCAGGATAACAGAATCACAGGTATGAAGGAGTTTTATGATAAGCTTAACAGCCTTGGTTATAAGGGTTTGTTCTATGAATCTTATCCAGGAAACCATGAATGGAAGGTTTGGAGAAGAAATCTCTCTTCTTACGTTCAGAAGATCTTCAAATAGTCTTATCCAACTATAGACACAAGTCCCTCTCTAAGTTATTTAGGGAGGGCTTTTTATTATATATGTCTCTTCCCTACTCTATATACATGGAAATGTTGTATCTTCACATATCACATCAAAAGAACAATGCCAAATATCTCAATATACAGCGGAAAAAGCGATAGAATATGCTATTTAATCCTTCCTGAAGGCCTCACTGGAGAATCTCTTCAGTGGATTGAAGAAAATGCGCTAGAAACGGGTTTTACAACCGTTGTGATAACTGGTATAAACTGGAACGATGATCTTACTCCTTGGGAAGCAGAAGGCGTATTTAAGAAGGGTAAACCATTCGGGGGCAAATCAGAGGAGTTCCTAAAAGCCCTAACAGAGGAAATTATACCAGAAACAGAGCTGAAACTTGGTATTAGAAACCCTAAAAGAAGTCTAGTCGGAATATCACTATCAGGACTATTCACTCTTTGGGCCATACATAGATGTGATGCATTCTCATCTGCAGGAATAATATCGGGATCATTCTGGTATGACAACCTTGTCACGTGGATTAAAGCCAATAAGATCTCCACGAGAATTGAAAAAATCTATATAACCCTAGGAGACCGCGAGAAAAATACAAAAAACAGTAGGATGAATTGTGTAGAAGTTAATACAAATGAGATAGTACAACACATTGAAAATAAAGGTATTAACTTGGAATATATATTATTTGAAGGAACTCACTTCTCCCCTATCCTTCCACGCCTAAAAAATACATTTGAGTTCCTTAATAAATAATATAAGCTATCCAACGCCATAGTAGCATCAGATAGCTTATATAAAAATATATTTATAGAGAATTAAGAATTCTTCTTGTATTTAACGAGAAGATCCTCTATCGCCTCGATATAAAAATCATTAAGAGACTTGCCAACTTCAACCTTCAAATAGTCAAGCTGCTTTTTAGTTTCCTTACTAATGTGGAAACTTACTAGTTCTCTATTGGCATTTTTACTAACCTTCTTCACTTCCTTTTCTTCAGTTGTATTCTGAACAGAAGGCTGAGGAGCAGTAACCTCTGGAGCCGATGGGGTAGGGGAGTCATCCTTCTTGACATCTTCCTTTACCTCTTCTTTAGGTTTAGAAGAAAGGGCAGAAGAGAGAGATGAATTAGATCCTAGAGTAGCTTGTTTGAACACCTCAAATGGGTCCTTAGATTTTTTTGCCATAGTAATATAATTATAGTTTTATAGTATTATAGTTTTACATATTTATATAAATATAGTTTTATAATAATATAATTAAATATAATAGTATAAATATAGATTTATAGAATAGTATAAATATATTTTTGTATAATAATATCAAAGTAGAAATATATCTTTATATACTAATATATTTATAGATTAATATAAATAATATATAAATTGTATATAAAGATATAAAACTATATTAATATATTATTCCTCTGTTAAGATTCTAACCGCAAGATTCTGAGCAACTTGCAAATATTCTCTAGTCGCACGACCTGATGGATCATAATCATAAATATTTTGACTGAATGATCCGGCCTGAGCAATTTTTGTAGCCTTGTGGATAACAGGGGAGAGGACAGTATTACCTAATTCATCCTGGATTTTCTTCAGATACATGTCTGAGAGCTTATTCTTTTCGAATCGAGTAATGATAACACCAGTCAATTTTAGGTTAGGATTAAGACGATCACTAGTCTTCACATCCTGATAAAGATTGGCAATCATTACCATTCCCTGGTAGGAGAGACCCTCAGCATTTGTAACCATTACGAGATGATCAGCTGCAATAAGAGCGTTATAAGTAATAAGACCAAGAGCAGGAGGACAGTCAATGATAATAAAATCGTACTTATCCTTTACTGGTTTAAGGAGGTCCAAAAGAAGATACTCTCTACCTGTAACAGCAGCTGTATCTCTATCGAAATTACTAAGTGCTAGCTCAGATGGAATAAGATCAACATTCTCATTAACCTTCTCAATACGGAAGTTATTCTTATCCAAAAAAGCATCTCTGATAGTCAGCTCATGTTCATCTGGCTGAAGGGGAGAGACCATAGAAGTCAAGTTAGCCTGAGAGTCAAGATCGACGAAAAGAACTTTTTTGCCCATACCTGCCCAAGCATAACCGATAGCAGCGGATGTTGTTGATTTTCCAACTCCACCCTTATTATTAGCGAAGCATATAATTTGTCCCATAGTTTTAACTAATTTTATATAAAGGTATAGAATTTATAGAAAACTATCAAAACATATTCATAGAAATATATAAAATTTATAGAAAATTGCGTTTATTCATTTAATTGGCGAGTTTTAGAATTTGATAAAATTACATTTGTAATGTGTTGATAATTAATAAGTTACAATAGTATTATCTCTTTTATTAGCGAGTTTTAGAATACTTTTTTGGTACTATATCTATATTTATATT
>JAKSJT010000094.1 GCA_024402125.1 Bacteroidales bacterium | reverse complement strand
TCAAGGAAATCACCAGAATTGTTGTATCATCTGACTCTGACCTTATGCTGGAGAGGGCACGCCGCGAGTGTCGAGACACTCACAAGCGCGCTCCTGAGTACTGCGACGAGACGACAAAGACCTTCGGAGAGGTTGTACGCCACATCTGCGAAAGCGTTGACGGAGAGACAATCCTCTGGGCAACTGCAACATCTCCACTTGTAGTTCCTAAGGACTACAGGAAAGCTATCGCCGAGTACTACCCCGCTCTTGAAAAAGGTTACGACTCACTTATGAGCGTTGAACCATTCAAAAGATATGTCTGGACAGAGGAAGGCCCGCTCAACTACGAACTAGGTCTCAAGCATGTACCATCCCAGCAGCTCCCTGTACTGTATTTCGTAACTGACGGTATCCTCATGGCTCCTCGCCAGAAGATGATCGAGTGGTCATACTTCCATGGCAAGAATCCATACAAGTTCCCTGTCAGCAAGAGAACAGCATGCGATATTGACGATGCCCTTGACATGGCATGCGCTAGAGCTTGGATGGATCTCGACGAGAGCGTATCGGAACTCGACCCGGATTACAAAGACTAAGTATTAAAAAACAATCACATAGACTTCCCCACCTATGCTAGGAACAATAGTAAATACAGGATGCATCATCGTAGGCACTCTTGTTGGAACATTATTCAAAAAAGGCCTTAGCGACAAATACAGAAGCACCCTGTTCAATGCAATGGGACTTGCCTGTATCGCACTTGGATGCAGCACATTCACATCCAATATCGCAAAAAGTGAATATCCTGTCCTGTTCATTCTTAGCCTGGCAATTGGTGGAGTTATAGGAACAGCCCTGGACATTGATGGAAGAGTTAAGAAGCTGACAGCAAAATTTGCCGGTGACGGTCTCGCCAACGGTCTAATCTCAGCCTGTCTTCTCTACTGCATTGGAACATTCTCCATTGTAGGTCCAGTTCTTAGCGCGCTGAAGGGAGACAACACTTTCCTTTTCACTAATGCGACACTGGATCTAGTGACATCAATGGTCTTCGCGACAACCTACGGTATCGGAATGATCTTCGCCGGAGCAGTACTATTCTGCTGGCAGGGATCAATCTACATGATTGCTAAGATCTGTGCAAGCGATGCTCTTCTTGCCAGCACATTTGTGAACGAGCTCTCTGTAGTCGGAGGAATTCTGATCGTATCATCAGGCCTTTCAATTCTCAGCATCAAGGATTGCAAGACCCTTAACTATCTTCCAGCGCTTCTAGTACCACTGGTATGGTTCCTTATCAAGGGATTCTAGAAATTAAAATGAGATTTGGAATAAAGCAGGCCGAATGGTCTGCTTTATTCGTTCTCAAACTATAAAAAACATGGATAATCAGCACATCACTGCGCCTGACATAAGATGCAAATGAAGGATAGATGAAGGTCTCGAGTCAAGATGAGTAAAACCAGATGCCTTCTGCTTCTGTGGATTCTCCGACTGATAATCAGACACCACATTTTTCTCCGGGACAGAAGTTTGTCCTTCTAATGTAAAAGCGAATAGGCACATGGACAGAATGAGTCCATAAAGTGCCATTATTAGTTTGTTCTGGATATGACCGTCCATAATAAGGCATTAATTTGCCCGTAGATTTTCCAGAAGCAAAGTTAGGGAAAGATTGCCAATCAAATGAATATTAAACGTATAAGTATTCGTTTAGACAGGTATTCTTAAAAAATTCACGAGGCAATCGCATTCACTGCGACCGCCCCGCTACTTAACCTAAACTTAAACTATGAAAAACTTCGTTGCAAATCTATGATTAATTTCCAAGATTTACAAACTTATCTTACGAATTTTAGCAAATTTCAGCAATATAATCTTCTCCCCACAAGCTGTAAATCTAATAGTAGCCTTAGTATCCGGAGCCTGTCCGGAAAGAGACAAAATTGTTCCTTTTCCGAACTTGTTATGCTCTATCAAATCACCCACTTTCAGCTGGTCAATAGGAGTTGGAACAAAGTCTTCAGATACAGTAGAAGGAGAAGCCTGCGATGCAGAAACCTTCACCAAAGTCCTCACACCCGTCTTAGTATTTACAAGTACCTTTGTCTGAGTCCCAGGAGTTTGGATAATAGGTTTAGGCGCAGATGGAGTCTTTGGAGTAAATGAAGGACGCTTTGACTCATCCTGCTTTCTAGCCCATCCTTCCCTCTGAGAGTACTGGCTTCTTACTTCCCTATTCCTTGCAACTGCATCCATCGGATCAAAGTCCCCTTCATCCAATGAAGACCTGCGCTTGATAGGATTGGAGATATAGTAAGGATTGATGTCAAAGACAAAGCGGCTAGGGGAATTATTCTCATGTTTTCCGTTACGCATTCTGGTCTCCGAGAAGGTGATAGTAACAGCCTTCTTAGCCCTTGTCAGCGCTACATAGAACAATCTTCTTTCCTCTTCAATTTCAGATGGGGAAGCATAGCTTCCACCTGATGGGAATATATTCTCCTCTGCACCTGAAATATACACATAAGGGAACTCCAGACCCTTCGAAGCATGCACGGTCATAAGAGTTACCTTATTGCTGGCATCCTCATCTTCGTCGATATCTACACTACTAAGCAGAGATGTGTTCTCAAGGTACTGTGACATTGTGACAACAGAAAGGGAAGATGTGCTAAGCCCCTCTTCCTCCATTTCCTTTCTCTGATCTTCTTCCTTATCCTCTACATACTGCTTTACAGCATTGACAACCTCGTCAATGCTCGCTGCCCTTGCCTGTCCTTCTACAGTTGTGTCCTGTTTGAATGAAGCATATAGTCCACTCTCATTGATGATGGAAAGGCCCAATGTGTAAGCGTCTTCACTCTCAGACTTTGCTGCATGTCTGGAAATCATCTCACAGAAAAGCTTCAGCTTTGCTATGGCTGGAGACTTAAGTCCGAACAGTTCGAGGTTATCAGCAAAACAAGCCTTGAATATTGAAGTCTTAAGTTGCCTTGCTGCATTCTCAAGAGCGGCAATCGTTGTGTCTCCGATTCCCCTTGCAGGTTTGTTGACTATTCTCTTGAATGCCTCATCATCATTGACATTGACAATCAGCTTGAAGTATGACATAGTGTCCTTCACTTCAGCTCTATCATAGAAGGCATTACCCGAATAAATCTTGTACAGAATGTTTCGTTTCCTAAGGCCCTCTTCAAGTGCTCTAGACTGATTGTTTGTTCGATAAAGAATTGCGAAATCCTGGTACATTGCCTTATCGGAAGCAATTCTGGAGATAATTGAAGATGTGATAAGAAGAGCCTCTTCCTGTTCAGTATATGACTGAATGAGTCTGATCTTCTCACCTTGTTCTCCCTCTGAGACACACTTTTTAGGAATTCTGTCCTCGTTCTTCTCAATAACGGAGTTAGCCGCTTCAACGATATTAACAGTGGAGCGGTAATTCTTTTCAAGCCTGAAGATCTTTGCCTCGGAGTAATCTTTTCTAAAATTGAGAATGTTCTCGATTCTTGCGCCTCTAAATGAATAGATTGACTGAGAGTCATCACCTACAACACAGATGTTCCTGTGAACATTGGTAAGGCGTCTTATGATAAGATACTGGGAATAGTTGGTATCCTGATACTCATCGACTAGAACATACTTGAATCTCTCACTAAGTGCCGCCAGTGCTGTCTGATTATCCCTAAGAAGGATATTCATGTACAATAGAATATCATCGAAATCCATCACCCCAGAAGTCTTGCATTTTATCCAATATCTGGAATAAATGTCACAGATCTGAGTCATCTTGGCTGCCCTGTCTTTTGTTAAAGCTGCAGTATTAGTTCTATACTTATCCGGTAGGACAAGGGCATTCTTAGCATTTGAAATTCTGGAAAGGACAGTCTTAGGTTTGTACACCTTCTCATCCAGTCCCAATTCCTTAATGCATGTCTTAATGGCACTTACCGAATCCGATGTATCGTAGATTGTAAAATTTGATGGGAAACCTATACTGTCAGCATACTCCCTTAGAAATCTCACAAAAACTGAGTGGAAAGTACCCATGGATATCTTCCATGCCTTCTTCCTTCCGACCATAAGGGCGATCCTCGCCTGCATCTCAGTAGCCGCTTTCTTTGTAAAAGTCAGCGCCATTATGTTCTCTGGTTCCACCCCCCTATCAAGCATATATGCGATCCTGGAAGTAAGAACTCTGGTTTTTCCCGAACCTGCTCCTGCTACTATCAGCACCGGTCCATCCACACACTCAACGGCTTTTTTCTGTTCGTCATTGAGTCCATTCAAAATAGCATTTACATTATCACTCATAATGACACGAAATTAGGTAAAAATTTTGTAAATTCGCACGCTTAAAGCTTTATGGAGAAAAATTACTCCAAAAAAGGAAATTTTATCAAACTTATTACATAATGTCAAACAACATCGATTTGAAAAAAGGACTCGACATTCCTATTAGCGGTGCCGCAGCCCTGACAGTCAAGAAGACAGTAAGACCTGACGTTGTTGCCATCAAGCCTACAGATTTCAAGGGATTCATCCCAAGACTTCTTGTTAGAGAAGGTGACAAGGTTTTGGCAGGTTCACCTGTCCTTGCTGACAAAAAGAACCCTGACATTCTGTTCACATCACCAGTAAGTGGTACAATCGAACAGGTTGTCAGAGGTGAAAAGAGAAAGTTGCTTGCAGTTCTTGTTAAAGCTGACGGAACACAGGAAAGCGTTGACTTCGGTAAGAAGGATCCTAAGAACCTTTCTGCTGAGGACGTAAAGGCTGCTCTTCTTCAGAGTGGACTTTGGCCTGCTATCATCCAGAGACCTTATGGTGTGGTAGCTAGCCCAACAGCTTGCCCTAAGGCAATTTTCATTTCAGCATTCAACACAGCCCCTCTCGCTGCTGACACAGAGTTCGTCCTCGCTGAGGAGCTCAGTGCTATCCAGGCAGGTGTAGACGCTCTTGCAAAGGTTGCTAAAGTACACGTATGTGTAAAGGCAGGTTCTGCATTTGCTAAGCTCCAGGGCGTTGAAATCCACACAGTATCAGGAAAGCATCCTGCGGGAAACGTTGGTGTACAGATCAGCCACATCAGTCCTATCATGAAGGACCAGACAGTTTGGACTGTATCCCTTCTTCTTACAGCTGCTATCGGTAAGCTCTTCACAACAGGTAAGTACGATGTAACTAGAAAGGTTGCAGTTACTGGTCCTGAGGCTATCGAGCCATCTTATGTTCAGGCTCTCCCTGGCATTCCAGTTAAGGCTCTTAGCGAGTATTACAACAACGCAAACGCTGACGTTCGTTTCGTAAGTGGCGACTGCCTCTCAGGTGAGAATGTTGGCGAGGACGGTTACCTTGGATTCTTCGACAACCAGGTTACTCTTCTCCACGAGGAGACAGAAAGAGAGCTCTTCGGTTGGATCAACCCTATCCGTTCAAAGCAGTTCAGTTCTTCTAGAAGCTACTTCTCATGGCTTTGCCCTAAGAAGAAGTACAACATGGGTACAAACTTCCATGGCGGTCCACGCCCATTCCTTATGAGCGACGTTTATGGTGCAGTACTTCCAATGGAAATCTTCCCAGTTTACCTTGCTAAGGCTTGCCTCGCTCAGGATATCGAGAAGATGGAGAAGTTCGGAATCTATGAGGTTCTCCCTGAGGATCTCGCACTTTGCGAATTCGTTGACCCTTCTAAGAACGACATCCAGGCAATGATTGCCGCTGGTATTGATCTCATGATTAAAGAAATGGCTTAAATGAAAGAAATTATGGAAGAAAATAAATCATCATTGCCAGCCATTTTTGAGAAAGGTGGCAAACTCTATTGGCTTCACTCTACTGTTGACGCATTCGACACATTCCTCCGCGTTCCAGCTACTGTAACAAAGAAGGGAGCTCATGTCAGAGATGCAGTCGACCTTAAGAGACTTCTCATCATCGTTGTGTTCGCTCTCGTTCCTGCAGCAGTCTTCGGAATGTGGAACGTTGGTTACCAGCACAACCTCGCAACAGGCGCAACAGCAGGCCTCATCCCTACATTTTTCTTCGGATTCTGGAAGGTTCTTCCTTTGTTCATTGTATCATATGTAGTTGGTCTTGCTATTGAATTCGCTTTCGCTCAGATCAACGAAGAGGAACTTTCTGAGGGTTACCTCGTATCAGGTTTCCTTATTCCTCTTATCGTTCCAGTAAACACTCCACTTTGGATCCTTGCTATCGCTGTTGCATTCGCAGTAGTATTCGGTAAGGAGGTATTCGGTGGTACAGGTTATAACTTCCTTAACCCTGCACTCCTCGCTCGTGCATTCCTGTTCTTCGCTTATCCAAGCAAGCTTTCAGGTTCAGCATGCTGGATTGCAACAAAGAAGGGTGAGGTTATCGCAGACGCTGCCACAGGTGCTACACCACTTTCATTCATGGCTGATGGTATGGACGGTATCTCAAACGCTGGTGCTCAGTATGGCACAGACGCTTGGAGCATGTTCGCTGGTATCATCCCAGGATCAGTTGGTGAGACTTCAGTAATCGCAATCCTCCTTGGTGCTATCATCCTTATCTGGACTGGTGTTGCTTCATGGAAGATCATGGTTTCTTCAGTTGCTGGTGCTCTTGCAATCGGTGGACTTGCTAATGTTCTCGGTGGAACAGATGTTCCTGCATACTATCACCTCATCATGGGTGGTTTCGCATTCGGAACAGTATTCATGGCAACAGACCCTGTAACAGCAGCTCAGACAGAATGTGGTAAGTGGATCTACGGATTCCTTATCGGTGCACTTTGTGTAATCGTTCGTCTGTTCAACCCTGGTTACGCTGAGGGTATGATGCTCGCAATCCTCCTCTGCAACACTCTTGCACCACTTATCGACCACTGTGTGGTTTCTACTTCAATCTCTAGAAGAGCTAAGAAAGCTAACGCATAAATATATTAAAGGATATGAATACAAACAGTAATACATATACAGTAGTATATTCTGCTATCATCGTTGTTATTGTATCAGCGGTGCTTGCTTTCGCAGCACAGGTTCTTAATCCAAAGCAGGTAGCTAACGAGAAGGCTGACACAATCAGCCAGATGCTTACAGCTGCTGGATTCGGAACAAAGGCAGAAATCAGTGGAAAGGGCAACGGATATATTCTCGACACATACAAGCAGAGTATCAAGGCTGCCTATACAATTGACGCAAAGGGCAACAAGGTTGCTGATCTTAACTCAGCTGACGCTGAGATCGTAACTACTTCAGGTCTTAAGGCTCAGAACACAAACATCAAGAAGGGCGCAGATGTTGAACTTCCTGTTTATGTTCTCACTAAGGGCGGTGAGGAGGTTACAGTACTTCCTATCTACGGTGCAGGTCTTTGGGGACCAGTTTGGGGCTATATCGCTTACAAGTCTGACCTCAAGACAATTATCGGTGCTTACTTCGATCACGCTAGTGAGACTCCAGGTCTTGGTGGCAAGATCACAGAGCCTGATTTCCAGGGTCAGTTCGCTGGCAAGCAGGTTGACTTCTCTGACAAGACTCCATTCGCTATTGTAAAGGGTGGTGCTCCTGCTGGAAAGGCAAATGCTATCGATGCAATCACTGGTGCAACCATGACTTCAAATGGTGTAAACGATACTAACAACGCATGGCTTAAAGCATATGAGCCTTCCTTCGCTGCAGCTCCTGCTGCAAACGAAGCATGCGAAGAGGCTGAAGAAGTTGAAACAACTAACGCTGAGGAGGAATAATTATGGACGCAAAAATGAAAGAAACATTCCTTAATCCGATTTTCACGGGCAACCCTATCACTGTCCTTGTACTCGGTATCTGCTCTGCGCTTGCTGTAACAGTTGAGCTTAAGGGAGCATTCGTAATGGCTATCTCAGTTATCGCAGTAACAGCTCTTTCAAGCCTTGTCTGCTCAGTACTTAGAAACACCATTCCTAATCGTGTACGTATTATCATTCAGCTCGTTGTAGTTGCTATGATGGTAATCCTTGTAGACCAGATTCTTAAGGCTTACGCATACGCTATTGACAAGTCATTGAGTGTATATATCGGACTTATCATTACTAACTGTATCGTTATGGGTCGTATCGAGGCTTTCGCTCTCGGTAACAAGCCACTTCCATCACTCCTTGATGGTATTGCAAACGGTGCAGGATATGGTATGATCCTTATCATCATCGCCTTCTTCCGTGAGCTTTTCGGATCAGGCACTCTCTTCGGATTCCAGGTAATTCCTAACTTCCTTTATGAAGCAGGTTACATGAACAATGGTCTTGTAATCCTCCCTCCTATGGCACTTATCCTTCTTGGTTGTGTTGTATGGGTACAGAGAAGCATTCAGAAGGATCTTCAGGAGAAATAACATCAAACCAGATTATAGATTATGGAATATTTAAGTTTATTCGTAAAGTCAATCTTTGTTGACAATATGATCTTTTCATACTTCCTTGGAATGTGTTCATTCCTGGCAGTATCAAAGAACGTAAAGACAGCTAATGGTCTGGGTCTTGCTGTTATCTTCGTACTTTTGGTAACACTCCCTATCAACTATTTGATGAACAAGTTCGTCCTCACTCCAGGTGAGAACTGTATCTTTGGACCAAATGTTGACCTTAGCTTCCTTAGCTACATCCTCTTCATCGCTGTTATCGCAGCTATCGTGCAGGTAGTAGAAATGGTTGTTGAAAAGTTCAGCCCATCTCTCTACGCATCTCTCGGTATCTTCCTTCCACTTATCGCTGTAAACTGTGCTATCCTTGGTGGTTCACTCTTCATGCAGCAGAAGGAGTTCGCTAACATCGGTGAGGCTACAGTTTACTCACTCGGTTCAGGTCTCGGTTGGTATATCGCAATCGTTTCTCTTGCAGCTATTCGTGAGAAGCTTACATACGCTAACATCCCTGCACCTCTCAAGGGTATCGGTATCACCTTTATCACTGTAGGTCTTATGGGTATCGCATTCATGACCTTCATGGGTATTTCACTTTAATTAATAGGAGGATTTAGAAAATGTTTAATACAATTTTAGCAGCAGTTGCAGTTGTAACACTCGTTACACTTGTGCTCGTAGCACTTCTCCTTTTCATTAAGGCAAAGCTTACACCAGAAGGATCAGTCACAATTGACATCAACGAGGGTAAGAAGACTCTTGAGGTTGCTACAGGTGGTAGCCTTATGAACACTCTCGCTGAGAACAAGATTTTCCTTCCATCAGCTTGTGGTGGTAAGGCAAACTGTGGTCAGTGTAAGGTACAGGTACTCGAAGGTGGCGGAGAGATCCTCCCTACTGAGGTTGGTTTCTTCAACAAGAA
>JAKSJT010000093.1 GCA_024402125.1 Bacteroidales bacterium | reverse complement strand
CTGAGTTGGATTGAACTTGTTTTTAGCTGCTTCAATTCTATTTGAAGCCTCAGCTGTGAGTGCCGGAATGAGGGCAAGCATGAACAGATAAAGGTCTCTTGTTGCCTGACATGACTGCTCAAGCATTCCTTCTGCTTCCTGGAGGTCCATAGATGGGTTCTCCGCATAGCTATAAAGCACTTTAAAAGCCTTTATTCTGAGAATTCTTCTGTTTAGCATAATATTTCAACGAAAATTTTATGCAAAGATAATATCAGAAAACATATTTTTTTCTATTTTTGTTTAAATTGATAACAAAAAACGGGTATGTATAAGGAAGAGTTTGATCATTCGTACCAGAATGACCGTTCAGGAGAGGATGTATACTCAAAACCAATAAGAGCAGGTAAAAGAACCTACTTCTTTGACGTCAAGACAACAAAAGGAAATAGTGACTACTATCTCACTATAACTGAAAGCAAACGCAGACAGGAAAGAGACGGCAGCTTCACTTATGACAAGCATAAGATTTTCCTGTATAAAGAAGACTTTGAAAAGTTCCAGGAAGGTCTTGCTGACATTATCAATTACATCAAAACGAACTGCCTTAAAGATGCTCCTTCTACAGAAGATGGCACATCTGAGGGTTATGATTCAAAAGTAGATTTCGAAGAATTATAATATTACATTTGATATGCCAGCCCAAAAGGTTGGCATAAATTTTATTTCACCACTAATATGATTTCATTTGCAAGTGATTATACAGAGGGTGCACATCCTCTAATCCTCAAAGCTTTTGTTGATACAAACTACGAGCAGACACCAGGTTACGGCAGCGACCGCTTTTGTGACAGTGCAAAAGAAAAGATCAAAAAGGTAATCGGTAAGCCTGATGCACAGGTGTTCTTCCTTGTCGGAGGAACTCAGACAAACTCAACAGTCATCGCTACAATGCTCAGTGATTTCGAAGGTGTAGTAAGTGCAGAGACAGGTCATATCAACGCCCATGAAGCAGGTGCTGTAGAATACACTGGTCACAAGGTAATGAGCATTCCTCATCACCTCGGAAAGATTGACCCTGATGAGCTTGAGCAGAAACTCGCCATCTGGACAGGTGACGACTCTTACGACCACATGGTTCACCCTGGTATGGTATATATCTCACATCCAACCGAGTATGGTACACTCTACACTTTGGATGAGCTCACCAGAATCAGCGATGTCTGCAAGAAGTACGAGATTCCTCTATTCCTCGATGGTGCAAGACTTGGATACGGACTTATGAGCCTTTCAACTGATGTTACTATCCAGGACATCGCAAACCTCGTTGACGTATTCTATATCGGTGGAACAAAGGTAGGTGCACTTTGCGGTGAGGCAGTAGTATTCCCTAAGGGAAGAGCTCCTAAGCACTTCTTCACAATGATCAAGCAGCATGGTGCTCTCGTTGCAAAGGGAAGACTCCTGGGAATCCAGTTCGACACTTTGTTCACAGATGACCTTTATTTCAAGATCAGCCGTCATGCAATCGACATGGCCGAGAAGCTTAAGGCTGTATTCATTGAAAAGGGAATTCCATTCTTTATTGACTCCCCTACAAACCAGCAGTTCTTCATAATGGAAGATGCTGTGCTTGATAAGATCAAGGACAAGGTAACTTACAGCTGGTGGGAGAAATATGACGAGACTCATACAGTTGTAAGATTCGCAACAAGCTGGGCAACTACCGAGGAAAACATCGAAATGCTTAGACAGATTCTCTAGAATCACTATTGACATGGACCAGAGACTTGAAAGAATTAACAGCAGTGCCCAATTCATTGCAGGTCGTTTGAATGGGTTTACCCCTGAAGTTGGAATTATCTTAGGAAGCGGTCTTGGAAAGCTTGCTGATAAGATTTCCGATCAGATTGTCATCCCATATAGGGAGATTCCAGGATTTCCTGTCTCTACTGCCCATGGCCATAAAGGCAACTTCATTGCAGGTATACTAGGAGGTAAAAGAGTCCTTGCGATGCAAGGCAGGTTCCACTACTACGAAGGCTATCCAATGGAGCTTGTTACCCTTCCTGTCAGAGTCATGAAAGTATTGGGTATCAAGTATCTATTTGTATCAAATGCCGCTGGTGGATGTAATCCATCATTCAAAGTGGGTGACTTGATGATAATAAAGGATCATATCAGTCTCTTCCCTAACCCGCTTATCGGAAAGAATCTGGATGAATTCGGACCTAGATTCCCTGACATGACATGTCCATATGATCTAGGACTAATGTCAAAAGCTGAGGCTCTTGCAGATGGTCTTGGAATAAAGCTACAGAAAGGAGTTTATCTCGGAAGCACAGGTCCGACATACGAGACACCAGCCGAGGTACGATTCTTCAGAACAGTCGGGGCTGATGCCCTAGGAATGTCAACCGTACCGGAGGTAATCGTTGCCCGTCACTGCGGAATTCCTGTCTTTGGAATGTCAGTCATAACGAACTGTTCCAACACAGACAACATTGAAAAGAACCTTAATGACGGAGAGGATGTTGTAATCCAGGCCAATGCCGCAGCAGACAAGATGACTACCCTTTTCACGAAAATAATTGAGAGTCTGTAAATTAGAAAGAGCTGTCCAATTTCTGGGCAGCTCTTTGATATAATATATAAGATAACTCTAGCTTCTCTTAGTTATTTCCAAAGTATCTCTTCATCTCAGCCTTTGCTTTAGGGCTCAGAACAATAAGTGATATCATTGTTGGAACTGCCATTAGAGCAAATGCCATATCCATGATGCTGACAACTGTATCAAGTGAGATGATACAAGCCACAACTAGCATAAGAAGATAGAAATAGATGTAATACTTCGAGTTCTTGTTTCCAAACAGATACGCTGTGCACTTTGTTCCATAGTATGAATATGAGAACATTGTAGAGAATGCGAAAATTGTCACAATAACCAGAAGAAGATACTTTCCGATACCAGGAAGAAGGCTTTCATATGCTGAAAGTGCAATTGTAAGACCCTTGATTCCTTCTCCTGCGAAATCATGCCATACACCTGACATAAGAATAGGAATCGCTGTAAGAGTACATACAAGACCAGAATCAATTGCTGGACCCATCATCGCAATGAGACCCTCTCTGACAGGCTCATTATTCATAGATGAACCATGCATAATTGATGCTGTACCAACACCTGCCTCATTGACATACATTGCTCTTCTAGCTCCAATAATTGCAACTCCAGCAAGTGCTCCGAATCCAGCTTTCATATTGAATGCATTCGAGAAGATCTCAACAAATACACCTGGAAGTCTATCGAAGTGCATAACAATAACAACAAAAACAAGAAGGAAGTAAAGAGCCACCATTGTTGGAACTATCTTAGTTGCAATCTTAGAAATGCGGCTGATACCACCTACAACAACAAGCGATACTAGAGCACCGATCAATATACCGAAAGCAAACTTCATCCAGAAAGTGGTCTCAATTCCCATTGGTTCTGTCACAACTGTTGTATAAGCTTCAACTAGCTGATTTGCCTGCATGACGCAAAGGCATCCGATGAGACCGAAAATACAGAAGAAGATGGAAAGAGGCTTAAGTTTCTTTGAAATACCCTCTGTAATGACATACATGGGTCCTCCCTGAATCTGTCCGTCCTCATCATGACCTCTATACATTATGGCAAGAGTTCCTTCAAAGAACTTGGTTGCCATACCAAGGATTGCACTCACCCACATCCAGAAGATAGCACCAGGTCCACCCATAAAAATAGCGATTGCAACACCCGCAATGTTACCCATTCCGACAGTAGAGCTGATAGTGCTCATAAGAGCCTGGAATGAACTGATCTGTCCTTCACCTGAACTTTTTGTTCCAAGAGAACGGAATGAAGAACCTAATCTACGAATAGGTACAGCTCCAGAATAAAGGAACAAAAACAGGCCACCGCCTATTAGAAGAACAAATAATGGATATCCACAAATGAAATCGCTTGTTGCGACAATCGCATCTCTAAGTGTTTCTGTAAGAGTCATAATTCTAAAAATGAGGGCACAAATATAAGGATAATATCCTAAATCCAATCAGAATATTATCCTTCAGCTATTTGTTTAGAATTTCTGTTTCTAGAAAGCCTGTTTATCTCCACCAAGGATTTGAACGGCTGTTCTGAACATGATTTCGAAGTCTAGAGCAATGCTCCAATGCTCGATATACCAGATATCATGATCAACTCTGTCCTTCATTTCCTGAAGAGTCTTAGTCTCTCCTCGGCATCCGTTAATCTGAGCCCATCCGGTAATACCGGGTTTAACAAGATGCCTAACCATGTAATCAGATATAAGGTCAGAATATACGTCGGTATGATAAATCATATGAGGTCTTGGACCAACAAGAGACATATCACCCTTGAATACATTGATAAACTGAGGAAGTTCATCGATGGATGTCTTTCTGAGGAAATCACCGAACTTTGTCTTTCTAGGATCATTCTCTGTAGCTTGAACCTTGTCAGCATCCTTGTTAACCTTCATCGAGCGGAACTTAAGGCATGAGAATGACTTTCCAGAATATCCCGTTCTGTCTTGTCTGAACAGAATCGGACCTGGAGACGTAAGCTTGATTCCTATTGCAACGATTGCCCATACCCATGGATATACGAGAAGAAGGAATAGTCCCGAAATCAGGATATCGAAGAATCGCTTTACAGACTTGGAAATAGGGTTATTGAGCGGCTCTTCACGAAGTTTGATGACAGTAACCTGTCCAAGCTCTCCAGAGACCATTCTTCGGCGCAGATATCCGTCCATATTAGGGACGTAGTAGAATGAGACGAACTTATCATCACACGCCTTGATGATACCGTTTACGAGTTTCCCGTCAATATCAGGAGAAAGAGAACAGTAAACTTCGTCCAGCTGAAATTTCCTGATGTAAGCCTCCGCTTCGGACGGGCTGCCTAGAATCGGTACTCCTTCAGGGACATTATCCGCATATAATCCAGTAAAATAACCATTTACCTTATAGCCATTGATACCTTGTCCATAAGACATTTCCTTATAAAGGCGAATGGCATTCTCGTCTGCTCCAACAATAACAGTGGAGATAGTATTTCGTCCTAAACGTCTAAGTGCCCTGATCGATAGGTTAATAGCAATATGAGTTAGGCTGATACCTATCGCATCGGCGATGAAGAAAAATGACAAGAATGTTCTAGGAACAGACTTCTCAACGAATACATACAATGTTATGAACAGAATAATAGTAAGCAAGGTCTGAGTCAGTGCCCTACCGACAATTCTGATAATTGTAATCTTACGTTCGTGAAGCTTAAGACCATAAATAGATATCGCAATTGCATACGATACTATAAGGAAAGCATAATTGGATGTATCAAGGATTCCGACAATTGAGAACTTCTTTAATGAAGCAGCATCAGGGCCCATAACCTTTGCCACTAATGTAAAAAGTACAATGTGGACAAAGATATCACAAATGAATGTCGGTATCTTGAAATAAATAAGATCTTTCGATAGGCTCCTGTTTTGCATTCCCAAAATTAAAAATTTATATCAAGTATTCGAAATTTTCAAAGATATATTTGACATTTTGGAAAATTTACAACCCAAAAAGACAACGTATCCATAGAGATAAAATCAACTTAAAATGAATTGATTACATCATTTCGGATCGGCTATAATGAATATTTATACAATTATACAGCATATTATCAGCAAGAATATTCACTCAAAAAACTAAAAATAAAAAAATTTATTAATAAATTTGCGCCTCAAATTCGTGACAGAGTAATAGTTCGTTTTTTTCTTAGAGAAAAAGCTTACTGTTAATAGCTGTACCGAATGCTAATAATATTCACAATTTTATGTCAAAACATTATTTAAAGGCATTAGCCATTTCCTTTTTGGCTATAGTTGGAGCCTGTACAAATCCTACACCAGAAGAACCTGAAGAGATTCCAGATCCATCACTTGAAATCAAGAGTGTTGAAATTTCCGGAGAGGCTGGAACTTATTCTATTCCATTCGAGCTTTCAAACCCTGTTTCAGGAAAAGAACTCACAGCAGAGACTGACGCTGACTGGATTTCCAGAATCAAAGTAAAGGACACATCTATTGATTTCAATGTACCTAACAACTTCTCTCAGAAAAGAAGAGCTGTTGTAAAGGTAACATATGGTGATATCGTAAAGAATATTGCTGTAGATCAGAATGCATTTGAGTTCAAGTCATTATCTTTAAAGACTACAGAGATTACAGCAAAAGGTGCTAAGATTTCAATCACTCCAGGTGATTATAAGGGCAACTACTTCTTTGAAATATTCGGTAAGAGTGCAGTAAACCAGTACCTTGCACTTGACGAGCACAAGCCAGGTGAATTCGAGTACGGCGAGGCTCTCTACCAGAGTGACCTAGCTTATCTTAAGGAGCAGGCTCACTCACATGGCATGACTCTTTCTGAGCATCTCCAGGGTCTTCCTTCAATGTATAAGATTACAGAAACAGGAGAATCAACAGAGATGTCTTATTCCGGACTTAAGCTCGGCGGAGAATACTATATCGTTGCTTACGGTATGGATCTCGAAGGAAAGAGAACTACTCCTATTTCACTTTATCTTTTCGCAACAGCTGAAGGAACAAAGAGTGATCTCACATTCACTGCTTCTGTAGCTAACGTAAAGCAGACATCCGCTAGAATCACTATCACTCCTTCAAACAATACAGAGACTTACTATTGGACATATGTCAATGAGACTGAGCACACTCTGTACACTCCTGACATCATCATGGACAATATGGTCCAGAATATCCTTGATGCAGTAGCTGCCGGTTATAAGATGTCACAGTTCCTCTCATCAGGTCAAACATCAGAGGAGGCTAAGGAACTTTCAATGGGTACAACATATTATATATATGCATGGGGTATGGCATCAGACGGAACTCCTACAACTGAGCCATTCGAGCTGACAAGCTTCAAGACACTTGAGAACGAAGTGACAGATGACTGTACATTCAATATCAAGACTCTTGAAATTGAGGACATGGATATCAAGATCCGTGTTGAGCCTAGCAACCCATCAACAAACTACTATGTAGCATTCATCGATGAAAAGAGATGCGTAGGTTACAATGACTACCAGATGATCCAGAGAATTGTCAACATGGAGAATGGTCGTCTTGAGCAGAAATATTATGGTGACACCGTTACAGACTGGACAAACCTTCCTGGTGTATACTCAGGAACTCAGGACATCTGGGGCCGCCGTGACCTCGAGTGGAGATTCGATCCGGAGCACAGCTATAGAATCTATGCATTCGGTGTTGATGCAAGCGGTAATGTCACAACTAAGATCGCAAGAATCGACGCTACAACAGACAAGGCTAAGCCTTCTAACAATACATTTGAGGTAGAACTTGTAGACAAGAGATGGAATTACGCTTCATTTGATATTACACCAAGTAACAATGAGGACTACTATCTTGCATACCTTGTTCCTTCTGATGCTCTCGACACATACCGTTACAATGACGGAACCCTTATGGAAAGAGAGATTATGGACGAGATCCGTGATGTATACGAGGATGAGATCTCAATGTATGTATTCAAAGGCAAGCATAATTACTTCACACACTGGATGTCAAACAAGGAGTACACTCTCCTTCTGTTCGGTTACGCAGGATCTAACACAACTCCTATGTACGAGTTCCACTTCAAGTCACCTGAAATCCCATTCGGAGAGTCTGACGTAGACATCAAATACACATATGAATTCTTCCGTGGAGATGATCTTATTGCACTTGACCCAGTCGTTTGGGCTGGATGCGAAGGAGATTGTATCATGAAGGTTAACATCACTCCAGTTGGAAATCCAGCAAACTACTACTTCGGTATCTGGCCTCCTAAGGAGAACTTCAAAGAGTCAGGTGGAATCGACCACCTTATGTCACTCATCGTTAACCCTACTGCTACAGGTGACAACATCATCAACAAGACATTCGGTATACTCAAGCCTTGGTGGAATGGTTCTCACAGTGCACCATTCATATCAGATGAAGGTGAGCAGATGAGCCACATGCCTTGGTCTATTACAGCTTATGCTGAGGATGCAGAAGGTAATTATGGCCAGCTCCATTATGAACTCTTCATCAATGTAAACAAGCCAAAGGATCAGGTAACTGGACTTCATGAATTTGGTTACTCTACAGCTTACAACTGGTGGTCAAGTCCATCTGCCGCTGCCGCTGCAAACTCTGTAGTAATCAAGCTTTCAGAACCAATGACAAATAACAACTAATTATTAAAATAATATGAGAAAATCTCTTTTATGTCTTTTTGCAGCTGCTGCTCTTGCAGTTACTAGCTGCTACGACGACACAGAGCTTAAGAATCGTGTCGAGACACTCGAAAGTGATGTAAAGGGTCTAAAGGAGCTCGTTAGCACTCTCAACACCAACGTTGGTGGTCTTCAGAGTCTTGTTTCAGCTCTCCAGCAGAACAACTTCATCACTTCTGTAGCTGAGGTTAAGGACAACGCAACAGGCGCTGTTATCGGCTACACAATTTCATTCACAAAGGGTTCCCCTATCACTATCTATCATGGTGAGAAGGGTAACAACGGTAGCAACGGTAAAGATGGAAAGACTCCAGTTATCGGTGTAACTCTTATTGATGGTGTTTACTATTGGACAATTGATGGTTCTATCCTTAAGGACTCAGAGGGAAACAATGTTCCTGCTACAGGTCCTCAGGGTGAGCAGGGTAATCCTGGTACACCTGGAACTCCAGGTAATGACGGTGTTACTCCTACATTCCGTATTACAGACGGATACTGGGAGCTGTCTATCGACAATGGCCAGACATGGGAAAGACTCGGTCCTGCAACAGGTGATTCAGAGGTTACTGCTGTTGACGCTGTATTCTCTGGCGTAAAGGAGACATCAGAAGGTGTTCAGTTCACACTTGTTGACGGTTCAAAGATCATCATCCCTCGTGAGAAGAAATTCGCAGTTGAAATTGACAACAGCAAGGTATATGATGTAGTTGCCGGTTCTTCTACAGAAATCCCTTACACAGTTGTTGGTGGTGACGAGGAGACTGTTGTTGACGCTTTCGCTTCAGGTAACTGGTATGCTGAGGCTGTTGCAGCTGACGCTGCTTCAGGATGCATCAAGGTATCTGTTCCTGCTGACGGCGGTGACAAGGGTAAGGTTCTCGTATTCGCAGCAAACGGAAACGGTAAGACAGATATCAAGACAGTTAGCTTCGCTAAGGGTACAGTTAGCTTTGTAGCTCCTACTACAATTGTTCCTGTAACTGGTGGAGACCTTTC
>JAKSJT010000092.1 GCA_024402125.1 Bacteroidales bacterium | reverse complement strand
GTGGGAGAAGAGGGATTCGAACCCCCGACCCTCTGCTTGTAAGGCAGACGCTCTGAACCGACTGAGCTATTCTCCCTTGCTTTTTCAATTGCGGATGCAAATATAGTCATAATTTTAGAATCCGCAAGTATTTTTACCAAAATATCGTCTCTAAATACTACTTAATGCCGAAACATGGTAATGCGTCAGCAACGACGAAGGTGCTTCCACCGACATACACCAACGAATCATCCCCATAGCTTGAGGCGAGTTTAACAGCCATTGCGATAGCTTCCCTGACCGAAGATGAACCATAGATTCTACCCATCGGACGGCCTGTTTCCTGACAGAACTCCTTATATCTCTGGAGAAGCTGATCAGAAGGAAGGGATCTTGCAGACTGAGGAGCCGTAAACACATAAGTAGCATTACCCGGCATAAGTGGCATAATCGAATCCAGATCCTTATCCGCCATAACTCCATAAACTATGATCAACTCCGAACATGTTCCCTTTTCAAGCATGGATTCAAGCTGGGCGAAATTCTTCTTAAGAGCAGGAGGATTATGACCTATGTCACAAAGAACAGTAGGTCTTGGTGAAATTCTCTCCCACCTACCATGGAACTGCATCCTGGATGCTGTCGAGATAATAGCCTTCTCAACTTCGGCCATATCATTGAGACCTCCATATCCAGGCATTGCCTTCAAGACATCCACAGCACAGAGAACAGTTCTGAGGTTAGTATGCTGGTACTCTCCCCTTAAGTCCATCTTATCTAGAATATGCTGACGTTTATACCACATCTTAGGATTCACTTTATCAGCATACGTGAGAGGACAAAGCATCCATGACTTCTCATCAAAAACCGGAGAAGTCTCTTCATCCCACTCACCGACCACAGCCGGAACGCCTGGCTTAAAAATGCCAGCTTTTTCAGCCGCAATCTCAGCCCTCGTGTCACCAAGCATCGCACAGTGGTCAAGACCAATGCTGGCGATTACGCAGAGATCAGGATTAATGATATTGGTGCTGTCCAATCTACCTCCAAGACCGACCTCAATAACTGCAACATCAACTCCCTGATCCTTAAACCATTGGAATGCCATCGCTGTTGTTATCTCGAAAAAAGATAGGTCAAGGTTATCGAAATCTTCTCTGTGTTCTGTAAGGAAATCAAAAACATACTCCTTAGACACTAGGGACAATGATGAATCTTCTGGATTGAAGATCCTCATTCTCTCTCTAAAATCTAGAATATGCGGTGATGTATATAGACCTGTTTTAAGACCTGCTGCCCCAAGGGTAGATGACAGCATGTTCGCTACAGAACCCTTTCCATTCGTTCCTGCCACATGAATTGTCTTATAACCCTTTTCAGGATGACCTAGAATCTCACAGAAAGACTCCATATGGCCAAGACCAGGTTTATAGGACCCGTTATTGAAACCAGAGTTCTGTACTGATGGAAATCTACAGAATATCTCCCCCAACAATTCTTCGTACCTCTTTTCTGAAAAAATTTCGCTCATTTTGTTACTCAATTGGAACTGAAAACAAAAATACTTATTTTTGACAACAATTCGATTGTTTTTTAATGAAAGAGAAAGCATCAGCTCTATATTCTGAATATGTCATTGACGGAGTTCAGCAGGAAACTACACCTGCTAGAATGCTTGAAGAATGTCTTGTAAATCCGACAATTTCAGAAGCCTCCCTAGACTACGAGCCAATTGTTGACGAATCATTGGACCCGTCAACAGCCCGTGGAATATTCAATCAGGAGAATATAGATTCTTATATAGATGAGGTTTCCAAAATGGCTTCATCTCCAAGGAAACTCCCTGTTGAGTCAGCGGGAGCATTCTCAAGGACACGTATCATCAAGTCCCTTATTGACACTATCTGGAAAGAAGGTCATTTCACTCTGGAGGATCTTTCGGTTATCATCAATTGGAAATGGAACAGCCAGCCTCTTGGAAGCATGGCAGGATTCTACTCTTCAGTCGAGGAGATAAGCAATGCCATTACAGATATGGGTATCACTTTATCATCATACTCCTATGAAGAGTCAAGTGACTGCTCAATAAGCGTAAAGACAACGATTTCTGACAACTCAAATCTTGATATAGAATCAGATGACTTCCCATCCAATCCTATTTTTGCCAACAAAGATGGGATCAATCTAGGTGAGAACAACATTAGAGACAACCAAATAATTGATTGCAAGAATGACTGGCTTATCTATATCCCTTTCGACACTTGTGAGTTCAGATTAGGAGGATCGCTCCTCTCCGAATCACAGGGTCCAGCCGGACACATCGCTTGCAATCCGACAGACGCCGACTACTTCATTGACTGCTACGAGGTAGTTAGGGAACTTGTAGAGGACGGAGTTGCCATTTCAGGAGTAACAGTATGTGATGGCGGTATCATAACTGCTCTTGAAAAGATGGCCTCTCAAAGTTGCTGCGGAGCAGAAATCAATGTCTCCGGAATCATGAAAGCATATTCGGAGAATGATCTTCTACATATTCTTTTTGCAGAAGTTCCAGGCGTCATCATACAGATAAAGGATATCGATTACGATTATATAGATGCCGAACTGCTACTTCAGGATATTGCCTGGTTCCCGCTCGGACATCCATCACCTTCAAAGACCGGAATAACCATTAAAACTGAAGAATCTGGAATTTCTAGTATTCTCCAGTCGTTAATCGGAAGCCAGGCATCAGAGGGTGAAGACTAAAAACCACAGTCCTATGACAACTAAGCAGCCTAAAATCTTTGTCCTGGACACAAACATTATCCTACATGACCACAAGGCCATCAGGAAGTTCCAGGAGAATGACATTGTCATTCCTATTGCAGTCATTGAAGAACTTGACAAGTTCAAAAAAGGAACTGATGCTCTAAGCTTCAATGCAAGGGGTTTCATGCGAGATCTCGACAAACTTACAAGCGGAAAGATGTTCGGAAAGGACGGAGTTCCACTTGGTAATAAGCTCGGAAAAATCAAGATTGAACCAAACCACCCTTTCCCCGAAGCGTTCAAGGACCTATTCAAGGATGACATCCAGGATCACAGAATCCTAGCTACAGCCATGTGGATTAGAGACAACCACAAGGGACGCTTTGTTGCCCTCGTAACCAAGGATATCAACCTTAGAATGAAGGCAAAAGCTGCGGGTATGGAGGCTCAGGACTACATGTCCGGCAGAATCGAAGAAACTCATCTCGAAGAATCCGAAAAGGAGGTACAGTCAATAAATCTCCCTGCAGAAGTCCTTCAGAAGCTTGCCTATGGCCCAGAAACTTCAATAAAGTGGGAAGACGCATTTAAGAAGGAGCCTACTCCTAACCAGATGTACAAGTTCGGTTGGGAAGGTCAAGACAAGTCAGAAACTATCTGCGCAAGATATGACCGCAACTCCAAAAAGATTGTTCTTGTCAAAAATCACGAAGCTTACGGAATTCGTCCTAGAAACGAAGAACAGAAATTCGCTATTGATGCCTGTCTGAACAAATCCATCCAGCTAGTATCACTAACAGGTGGAGCAGGTACAGGTAAGACTCTCATCGCTCTTGCGGCAGCTCTTGAACAGGCTAGAGACTACGACCAGATCATCCTCTCCAGACCTGCCGTTATCCTCGGAAATCAGGATATCGGATTCCTACCAGGAGACCAGAAGATGAAGATGAGTCCTTATCTTCAGCCACTTATGGACAACCTCAATGTCATAAAGGCACAGTTCAGACCTTCAAGTAAAGAAGCTCTCCGCATTGAAGGATTCCTCAAAGAGGAGAAACTTCTTATCACTCCTCTAGCATACATCAGAGGTCGAAGCCTTGGAAAATGCTTCTTCATTATTGATGAGGCACAGAACCTTACTCCTCATGAGATCAAGACCATCATCACACGAGCTGGAGAAGGCACAAAGATGGTATTCACAGGTGATATTTTCCAGATTGACCAACCATATTTGGACCAGTGGTCTAACGGTCTTACTCACCTAAGCGAGAAGATGGCAGGACAAAAGCTCTTCCAGCACATATTCCTAAGAAAGGGTGAGAGAAGCGAGCTGTCTGAAATTGCATCTAAACTTCTTTAAGGAAGAGGTTTATAAATTATTTTATTAAGAACGTTTTATGGGCATTTATTCTTTAATTTCCCTCTAAAACGTTCTTAATTTCGTTTCTTATCGTTAAATTTGCTTTTTCCTATACAAGATTCTTATCAACTAACGCATAATTACACCTTAACAACGCAAAATACAATGTCTGAAGAAAAGAAAAGAGTTTACCGCTTCGGCGGTAAGGATGCCGAAGGTAACGGCACCATGAGAGAGCTCCTCGGCGGTAAGGGTGCAAACCTTGCTGAGATGTGTAAGCTCGGAATTCCAGTTCCTGCTGGTTTCACAATCACAACAGAATGCTGTACAGAGTATTATGAACTCGTAGGTGGATATAGCCCAGAGCTTAAGTATGAAGTATATTCAGCTATGGAAGCTACTGAGAAGATCATGGGCAAGAAGTTCGGTGATCCAAACGATCCTCTTCTCGTAAGCTGCCGTTCAGGTGCAAGAAGCTCAATGCCAGGTATGATGGATACAATCCTCAATATCGGTCTTTGCTCAGAGACAATCCCTGGACTTATCAAAAAGACAAACAATCCACGTTTCGTATATGATGCATACCGTCGTCTTATCATGATGTACTCTGACGTCGTTATGGAGAAGGCTGAGGGTATCGAGCCAGAAGATGGCAAGGGAATCCGTCAGCAGCTTGACAAGATGATGGAGGAACTCAAGGAGAAGAAGGGTTACAAGTCAGATACAGAAATCACAGCTGATGAGCTCAAGGATCTTTGCGAGCAGTTCAAGAAGAAGATTAAGGAAGTACTTAAGGTTGACTTCCCTGATACAGCAAAGGCTCAGCTTTGGGGTTCAATCGGTGGCGTATTCAAGTCATGGAACGGAAAGCGTGCTATCGCATACAGAAGAATCGAAGGAATTCCTGATGATTGGGGTACAGCTGTAAACGTACAGTCAATGGTATTCGGTAACATGGGTGACACATCTGCAACTGGTGTTGCATTCTCTCGTAACCCTGCTAACGGTGACAACAAGTTCTATGGTGAGTGGCTTATCAACGCTCAGGGTGAGGACGTAGTTGCTGGTATCCGTACACCTAACCCACTTAACAACGCAACTAAGAACAAGCAGAACGAGCACCTCCAGTCACTCGAGGACGCTATGCCTGAGGTATACAAGGAGATTGATGCAATCCGTATTCACCTTGAGGACCACTTCAAGGATATGCAGGACATCGAGTTCACAATCCAGGAAGGAAAGCTTTGGATGCTCCAGAAGACAGCTGTTATGAGAATGGCTCCTTCTCAGCTCGACGAAATTCTTCACCCAATCCTTGACCCAGCTTCTGAGAAGAAGAGCAAGGCTGTTGCACAGGGTCTTCCTGCATCACCAGGTGGAGCTGTTGGTACAATCGTATTCACAAATGAAGCTGCAGTTGCAGCTGCTGCTAACGGCAAGAAGGTTATCCTCGTCCGTGAGGAGACATCACCAGAGGATGTTGAAGGTATGCGTGCTGCTGCAGGTATCCTCACACAGCGTGGTGGTATGACATCTCACGCAGCTCTCGTTGCTCGTGGATGGGGTAAGTGCTGTATCGTAGGTTGCGACGCTCTTAAGATTGACCTCGCTAAGAAGCAGTTCTCATTCGCTGGTTCTACAAAGGTATATAAGGAGGGTGACACATTCTCTCTCAACGGAGCTAAGGGTCTTGTATATGATGTAGCTATCGACACAATGGATGCATCTGACAACCCACGCTTCATCAAGTTCATGAACATCGTTGACAAGTATCGTACTCTTGGCGTTCGTACAAACGCTGATACACCAGAGGATGCTGAGCGTGCTGCTAGCTTCGGTGCTGAAGGTATCGGTCTTTTCAGAATCGAGCACATGTTCTATGGCAGAAACTCTGAAATTCCTCTAGGAAAGCTTCGTAAGATGATTCTTTCTAAGACAGATGAAGAAAGAAAGGCTGCTCTTGCAGAGCTCGAGCCATACATCAAGGCTGCAGTTAAGGGTACACTTAAGGTTATGGATGGCAAGTCTGTTACATTCCGTCTCCTTGACCCACCTCTCCACGAGTTCGTTCCTACATCAGCTGACAAGAGACATGAGCTCGCTAAGGAGCTTGGTATCTCGGACAAGGATGTTGCAAAGAGAGGCGATGCTCTCCATGAGACTAACCCTATGATGGGTCACCGTGGAGTTCGTCTTCACATCTCATACCCTATGATTTCTGAGACTCAGTTCAGAGCTATCTTCATGGCTACAGCTGAACTCCAGAAGCAGGGTCTCCACCCTAAGCCAGAAATCATGGTTCCTGTAACAATTTCAGAGCGTGAGCTTCGTTTCCAGAAGGCTATCTGTGAGAAAGTTAAGGCAGAAGTTGAATCTAAGACAATGCAGGTTATCGACTATAAGTTCGGTACAATGATTGAGATCCCTCGTGCTGCTCTTACAGCTGACAGAATGGCTCGTACAGCAGAGTTCTTCTCATTCGGTACAAACGACCTTACTCAGATGACATTCGGATTCTCACGTGACGATATCGGAACATTCATGGGTGACTACCTCGGAAACAAGATTCTCGATGGCGACCCATTCAAGACTCTTGATGTTAAGGCAGTAGGTAAACTTATCGAGTACGCCGTTGATGGTGGCCGTTCAACTCGTCCAAACCTCAAGTGCGGTATTTGCGGTGAGCACGGTGGTGATCCTGCATCAGTTGAGTTCTGCTACAAGGTTGGTCTCAACTATGTATCATGCTCTCCATTCCGAGTTCCTATCGCTCGCCTTGCAGCAGCTCAGGCAGCAATCAAATTCCCTAAGGAGAAGTAATTCAAATTAGATATTTCATGAAGGCCTCGATCCAAAAGATCGAGGTCTTTTTGATTAGTATCATCCAGTAGGAACAAAAAAAGAACTAACCATTGGATTACAATAAGTTAGTTCCTTAAATATTATATAGAAGATATCTCTATCTACTAGTATCTGTTAAGAGGTCTACCTGCTGTAAGGTTATGAACCTTGTGCTTAACATCATCAAGTACCTTCTGATACTCTTCTCTGCCCTCTTCTGTTTCCCCCTTGATAAGAGCCACATGCTCAGAGATTGCTGTAAGTACCATGTCAATGAGGTCTACGATGTCAACCATATCCTTCTCTACGAAACCACGAGAAGTAACGGCTGGAGTTCCGATTCTGACACCTGAAGTCTGGAAAGCAGATCTTGTATCAAATGGAACCATGTTCTTATTGATAGTGATATCGGCCTTTACAAGCTCTGACTCTGCCATTCTACCAGTAACTTCTGGAAGCTTGCTGCGAAGGTCGAGGAGCATAAGGTGATTGTCTGTACCATCTGATACAACCTTATATCCCTTTGCCATAAATGCATTAGCCATTGCTGCAGCATTAGCAACTACCTGCTTCTGGTATGCAACATATTCTGGCTGAAGGGCCTCATAGAATGCAACGGCCTTTGCTGCAATCACATGTTCAAGTGGACCACCCTGTACTCCAGGGAACACGCTTGAGTTGAAGATAGCACTCATCTTCTTAACCACACCCTTAGGTGTTGTAAGTCCCCATGGATTATCGAAGTCCTTACCGAGAAGGATGATACCACCACGCGGTCCTCTAAGAGTCTTATGTGTTGTTGAAGTTACAATATGAGCATACTTTACAGGATTCTTCAAGAGACCTGCTGCGATAAGACCTGCTGTATGAGCCATATCGATCCAAAGGAGTGCACCTACCTCATCAGCAATCTTTCTCATCCTCTCATAATCCCACTCTCTTGAATAAGCTGAAGCACCACCGATAATGAGCTTAGGCTTTACCTCAAGAGCAGTCTTTTCCATCTGATCATAGTCAACAAGACCTGTTTCAGGGTCAAGACCATAAGACACTGCATGATAAAGAAGTCCTGATGCATTTACTGGAGAACCGTGTGAAAGATGTCCTCCCTGTGCAAGGTCAAGGCCCATGAATGTATCACCTGGCTTAAGGCAAGCCATCATGACTGCCATATTTGCCTGAGCTCCTGAATGAGGCTGAACGTTAGCGTATTCAGCATCGTAAAGCTTACAGAGACGCTCAATAGCAAGCTGCTCAATCTGGTCTACAACCTCACAGCCACCATAGTAACGCTTTCCTGGGTAACCCTCAGCATATTTATTTGTACAGACTGAACCCATAGCCTCAAGAACCTGATTACTTACATAATTCTCTGATGCAATAAGTTCAAGACCCGAACTTTGTCTATCTTTCTCTTTCTTAATTAACTCAAAAATCTGAAGATCCTGTTTCATACTCTAGATGATTTGATATGACATTATCTTGGCAAAGATAAATAAAATAATAGTAAATTTGCAGTCATATTAAAGACAAAAGATATGTTTGACCGCAAATTACTCAACATAGAACTCGAAAGAGTTAGCATAGAGGAATATAAGCAACTACCTGACTCTGGACTAGTCCTAGTTTTGGATAACATTAGAAGTGCCCACAATGTGGGTTCTGCTTTCAGAACAGGAGACTCTTTCAAGGCTGACAAGGTATGGCTTTGCGGTATCTGTGCAACCCCTCCTTCTGCCGAGATTCACAAGTCCGCACTAGGCGCTGAAGACAGTGTTGCATGGGAACATGCTGACAGCACTTCTGAACTTGTAGACAGACTAAGTGAAGTAGGATACACTATCGTGTCTGTTGAACAGACAGTAAACTCCGTCAAACTAAACGAGTTCGTCCCAGAAAAGGGCAAAAAATACGCCTTGATCTTCGGAAATGAAGTCTCCGGAGTAGATCAAGACGTTGTAAATAAGTCCGACTTTGCCCTTGAAATCCCACAGTTCGGAACGAAGCATTCACTGAATGTTTCCGTATCTATAGGAGTCATTCTCTGGCATGTCCGCTACCACTTGTTGTAGTGGATATTCTCAGGCTTGTATTTATCTTTAGCAGGAGCATCCGGATTCTCTGGATGACCTATCGGAATCACGCATAATGGAAGCACTCCCTCTGGAATCCCTAGAAGCGGAGACACTACTTCAATCCTTTCCTTGTAAGGATAAACAGCTGTCCATACTGCACCAAGTCCTAAGGACTCAGCGGCAAGAAGAAGGTTCTCAGCAGCAATTGAACAGTCCTGATCCCACAAGTCATTATACTGCTTTGCTGGAGTCATCGGTGTCAAATCACCACACACAACTATAGCCAGAGGAGACGTCTTCAGCATCTTTGCATAAGGAAGACCTTCTGCCATTGTATCCAAAAACTCTCTATTATCAACCACAATAAATCTCCAAGGCTGGACATTCTTGGCTGAAGGGCCTGCCATAGCAGCTCTAAGAAGAATATCTATATCCTCCTTTGAAACTGG
>JAKSJT010000091.1 GCA_024402125.1 Bacteroidales bacterium | reverse complement strand
ATAGTCAGCCTCACCGCGGAGCATCTCGCCGATGAATGGAGTTGCGAAACCACCAAGGTTTGATCCACCACCTGTACATCCGATAAGGATATCTGGCTTTATGTCATACTTCTTAAGTGCCTTCTGAACCTCAAGTCCGATTACTGTCTGGTGAAGAAGAACCTGGTTGAGAACAGAACCAAGGACATATCTGTAACCCTCGTTTGATACAGCTGCCTCTACAGCCTCTGAGATAGCGCAACCAAGGCTACCTGTTGTTCCAGGATGCTCCTCAAGAATCTTGCGACCTACGTTAGTTGTGTTGCTAGGTGAAGGTGTAACCTCTGCACCGAATGTACGCATAACCTCACGACGGAATGGCTTCTGCTCATAAGAACACTTAACCATGTAAACCTTACAGTCAAGTCCGAAGTATGTTGTTGCCATACTGAGGGCTGTACCCCACTGACCTGCACCTGTCTCTGTTGTAACACCCTTGAGGCCCTGCTTCTTAGCGTAGTATGCCTGAGCGATAGCAGAGTTGAGCTTGTGGCTACCTGATGTGTTGTTACCCTCGAACTTGTAGTAAATCTTAGCAGGAGTTCCAAGAGCCTTCTCAAGGAAATATGCTCTTACAAGTGGAGATGGACGGTACATCTTGTAGAAAGAAAGGATCTCCTCAGGAATGTCGAACCACTTTGTGTCATTGTCAAGCTCCTGCTTGTTGAGCTCCTCGCAGAAAATAGGGTTGAGGTCCTCAATTGTGAGTGGCTGAAGTGTACCAGGGTTAAGAAGTGGTGCTGGCTTATTCTTCATGTCAGCTCTTACGTTGTACCACTGCTTAGGGAGTTCTTCTTCTGTAAGATAAATCTTGTAAGGAATTTTCTGTTCCATGGTAAATGAATAATTTATAAGTTATTGTTTTATATATGATTAATCAAAAAAATAGAGCTCAGTCGTATTACGTCTGAGCTCTATGTATATATTACATACTGGCTTAAACCCCCTACGACTACTTGAGTTGTAACAGGCGCCACCACCAATAGTTATTTGTTCTTGCGTTTATCATACAATGCAAATTTGTAGAATCTCTTTTAGAAAAGCAAATTTTTTTATTACAAATTTTAATGCTTTTTTTTATTTTACATCTGGGTTAGAATCAAGTGTTTGCTAGTTACCCGCACTACCAATTGCTCTTTCAATGGAGTAACTCAGCTTACTGATTGTAACTGGCTTGGATAGGATGTCAGCCGCTCCATTTTCACGACAAACCTCAATGCGGGTAGAGTCGGAGATTCCAGAAAGAACAATAATTGGAATGTCTTTCATTTCAGAGTTCCCCTTGATTCTCTTGCAGAGATCCTCTCCATTAATGAAGTTCGTTGCAAGGTCTGTTATGACAATGTCCGCTGATGATGTCTTAAGGAACGCCCATGCCTCCCCAGGAGTCTTTCTATCCTCGATGTTGAACCGTCCCTTTAGTTCCGATTTGAGGAATGCTCTGAAGTCATCGTCATCATCTACGATGACAATTGTCCTCTTTGTTCCGAAACATACTCCCGAAGAATCTTTCGTTGAGACCTGGTTATCTGCCGTAGTTCCTGGCTCGTTGTCTTCGACAAGAGATCTGGTGTAGAGATCCTTATGATGAGTTGTTGGACTCATTTCCATCTCTGAAAGGTGAACATTGCCAACTGGCATGTAGATGGAGAATACTACACCTTTTTCGGTATTGTTTGCCTTTATCTTTCCGTGGTGCATATCAACAAGCATCTTTGCCAGATTCAGTCCAACACCGGATCCTACCTTGGCATCAAGTACATCTGTCTGGAAGAATCTGTCGAATACCTTGTCGAGATTCTGCTCGTCGATATGGCTGCCTGAGTTCTCAATCTCGATAGTCACGTATCGGGATATGTTGCTGTCTAGGAGTCCGTTGTTTCGGATAGGGTCGGAGATCCTTACTTCAACGGAACCTTCGTCTCTTGTGTGCTTGAATGCATTTGAGAGGATATTGAAGATAATCTTGTCGAAATTGCCCTGGTCAATCCAGAGCTTCATCTCACTGTACTTCGGAGTAAGGGTAAGGGATATCTTCCTGGAGAATGCGAGGTTCTCGAAAGACTGTACGATGTCCTTTACAAAATATAGGATCTCCGTTTCAAGGAAGTGGAGCTCAAGCTTACCCTCATCAATCTTTCTCATATCAAGGAGCTGGTTTACAATACGCACAACTCGAAGACAGTTTCTGTACATGAGGTTGTAGAGATCCTTCTGAGAAGGGTCCTTCTCAGTCTCTCTCATCTTCTTAAGAGGTGCCATAACAAGAGAAAGAGGTGTCTTGATCTCGTGTGAGAGGTTAGTGAACATCTGGAGCTTAAGCTCCTTGATCCTGGCCTCATGGGTCTCCTTCTCGAGCTCAACCTTTCGCTTCTGAGATCTTCGTAGAATAAGGATAATCTCAGTCAGCAGCAGGATATAGAATACGAATGCCACCCACGACAGGTACCACGGTGCCATTATCTTTACTGACAGACTCTTCTGGGACACTGCCTGGTCATTGCATGCAAAGTATGCCTTTACAACAAGCTTATACTTGCCGTATGGCACATTGGTGTAGATGATCTCCTGGTTGCTGGCATCGGTGTAAGTCCATTCGTCAGAGAACCCTTCCAGCCTGTAGCAGTATACCATCTTGCTAGGGTTGGTGTACTCCGGGGCAGAGAACTCTATTGAGAAGCTGTTCTTGTCATATGGGAGAGTAAGCATGGATGCCTCGAGGATATCCTTGTCGAGTATTCCGGCGCCATCTTCCGGGTCATAGTAATAAGGGGTGTTACCTACCTTAAGATTTGTCAGGAACACTTTAGGCAGCAGGTGGTCGTGCCCGGTAATATCTGCCGGATTGAAAAACGACAGACCTCTGATTCCTCCGAAGTGGAGTGTTCCATCCGAGTCCTTGAGCGCAGCTTCTGAGTGGAATTCGTTGTCTTCCAGACCATCGGATGCATAGTACTGGGTGATTGACAGATCAAGATGATTGATCTGGTTAAGTCCGTTTGACGTTGAAACCCACATATCACCGTTATCAGCCTCTAGGATGCACTTTATGACATCGCTGGAGAGTCCGTCCTTTTCTGAGAATTCGGCTACGCTCTCAGTTGCTGGGGTGAACTTGTAGAGACCCTGTCCTGTTCCGATCCATATCTGTCCGTCTTTTCCTTCGCAGAAAGAATAAACGCGGGGATGGATTCCGAACCTGTCATTGAAGTTTGTGAGCTCAAGGGTGGATGGATTCATGATGATAGGACCGCTTGTTGTTCCTAACCATACATGCTTCCACTTGTCTATCATCACTGTTGTAACCCACTTCAGTGCCTCGTCCTCCGTGCTATAGATGAACTTGCCTTTCTCGATAGAATAGATGAAGAATCCGTAACCGAATGTACCGATGTACATGAGGTCATTCTCCTTGTCATAATACAGGGTGGCTATTCTTTCGGTGCCGATTTCTGCATTGCCGACAAAGTCGGTGATTATACCATTTTTGTAGATCTGTACTCCACCAAGGTAGGTACCTATCCAGATGTTACCGTGCTTGTCTTCTTTCAGGGCTGTTACAGAGTCGTTTGAGAGACCTGAATTCTCAGCATGGATGCTGCTTTTCTTTCCACTGGCATCAATGGTGAAGATACCGCCACCGTCAGTTCCAACCCAGATGTCTCCAGTTTTAGAGTACTTCAGGATGGCAGAACTGCTGGCGATATTGTCTGTCGGGATTCCACTTCGGTTAAGGTATTCATGCTGAAATCCATATACGGATTTAGGGATGACAGCAAGGCCGGAGTTGTAGGCTCCGATCCATACGTTGCCTTCTATATCCTCCTCAAGGCAGTGTACTTTCCAGTTGCCGGAATAGACGGGCAGTTTGCTTGAGTCAAAGTCAATTATCCTGTCTGATACAACATCGTAATACTTAAGGCCAAGGTTCTCTGTTCCAACCAGGAATGAATTCTCCGGTACTCCCTTTTGAATGATGGTGTTCTTCAGAAGGGACATGATTTTGATGGAAGCGGCAGCTGGATCCTTTGACTTTTTGATTCGTCCAAGGTCTGCATCATATATAAGAAGACCGCTGTTGCTTGTTCCAAGAATGATGTTGCCTGTTGTCTTGTCCTCGGCGAAGGCTGTAACTACAACACTTCTGGATAACTCTTCCTGTCCCTTCCATACATCAATGGATTCCGGCTTTCTGGCACTTACAACAGCAAGTCCTCCGACTTCGGATGCAATCCATATCCTTCCGTCAGAATCCTGGAACATCTTGCTGATGTATGGGGATGGCAATACCTGGTTAATGGCATTTCTTTTGTCGTCAAGCTGCTCATGTGTCTTCTGATTGAGGATGAACAGACCTTGCTGGGATGTTCCTATCCAAATCTCTTTTCCGGAGTTTCCCTGAACTTCAAGGAAAGCTGACACATGTTTTCCTGACTCGTCATCAGGATGGTTCTTTAGTATGAAGTTAGAGAATGTGTTGTCCCTCTTGTCGTAGATGTTAAGTCCTGTTGAAGTTCCGATCCAGAAGTAACCGTCCTCATCTTCAAGAGTTGCCAGAACAAGGTTGCTGGAAATGGAAGACTTGTCAGACAGGTCATGTCTGAAGGTTGTGAAGTTTGTTCCATTGAATCTATACAGACCGTTTTCGGTAGAGGCCCAGATAAAACCGTCCTTGTCCTGATAGATGTGGTTTATCTGGGAGTTAGGAAGACCGTTTGATGAGGAGTATACTCTAGCACTTTGAGCATTTGCACAAATGTTCAAAAGTGTAAGCATGGATAGTATAAGAAATATCTGTCGGTATAGTCTCATATAACGGGCATAGAACTGTACAGCTAAGCAAAGATAATAATAAGATAGCCAAAATGATATTATTTGCTATTTTGATTAAATTTGTGCCCGATTTAGACGGCCCGAAGATGACAATAAAGCAGATACTGAAGGATTGGACATTGCCTGTTTCTATGGCGATTGGAGCACTGAGCTATGTGCTGTTCACGCAGTGTGCCTTTTTGTCTCCTCTTAAAGTGAAACTGGTTGCGTTTATCCCATACTTCCTTCCTGCCTTAATCTTTACAATGCTCTTTTTGACGTATTGTAAGATCCAGCCGAAGGAACTGCTTCCTAGAAAGTGGCACTTGTGGCTTATCGTTATCCAGATTCTGGAAGTGGCGGTCATGGTATGGGTTTGCAGACACTTCAAGGGAGAGTATTCTCCACTATGGGAGGCATGGCTGGCATGCTTTATTTCGCCTATGGCTGCAGTTGGTGCTGTTGTGACTCAAAAGATAGGAGGATGCGCAGCGTCGGCAACAACTTATACCATTATATCAAGTACATTCACGGCTGTTGCTGTTCCGCTCGTATACCCTCTGGTCGAGCCAGGAATTGACATGACCTTTATGCAGCTTTTCCTGAAGATTCTCTCAAGGGTATTCCCAACTATCATGGCTCCGCTGGTAATATCACTTATCATGTACTATGTTGTGCCTAAGGCTCACTCTTATGTGGCAGAGCAGGCAAAGGACAAGAGTTTCTATCTGTGGGCTGTGTGTACAATGGTGAACACTGCGCAGATTATCCGCTCCATTGTCAGTTCTCCGGGTTCCGGTATCATGGTGGTTTGGATCTGCCTTACTGTAGGAGTGATAGTAGGAGTCCAGTTCTATGTTGGAAAGACCATAGGCAGCATATATGATGACAGGATTGCGGCAGGACAGGGCCTTGCCCAGAAGAATACGGTTCTGTCTATCTGGATGGCCATGACATTTTTGAATCCACAGGCTGCTATCGGACCGGGAGCATGTCTTCTTTGGCAGAATGTATTCAACAGTTGGCAGATATACTCTTATAATAAGAAAAACGCCAAACTGTAGGTCTGATATTAAAACTCTCTACCGAGTTTTCTCAGCTCAGATAGGGCTTCTTCCTTGCGATCTACGCTAATGAGGCTATTGGATACCAACATGTCCAGAATGTCAAGTATTCCAATTACTTTTTTCGAGTCCTCTACAAGGTGTCTTTTTAGTACAAAATCGTCAGTAAGAAGACCTAGGCCGAATTTCCTTGCGATGTACCATGCAGTGGCATCATCGAAGGAGAGTCCTCTCTTTCGACATTCAAGGATGTTCTCGAACTCTTTACCAGGGATTGTGTCTACAACAAATGTCCCGTTTTCCCTCAATGTCTTGCATTTTTTTGCACATTCCTCAGGAACGATGTTGTCATATACAAAATCGGAGGTATGGAAGTTTATAGGGAGCTCGAACACTTTGTCCAGCAGCCCTGTTTCAAAGATGTCCCTAAGGAATCTCAAATCACAAATTACAATGCCTTCCATGCAGGTTAGAATATCTGGTATCGGTCAACGAATGATACAGTACTGAGGTTAAGGTAGTATGCAGCACGCTCAATGGAAAGTACTTTGTTTGTGTATGCAGCATAAAGTGTGCTAGTGAACATCTCACAAGTCTCCTCAATGTATCTGGATTTAACGGCAAATTGTTTGAACTCCTGAATTCTTTCCTTCTTTTGCTTATAGGAATTGAGAGTTTCTGAAGAGATCAGATTGCACTGGGCGGCCTTACTGATCATTATGTCTATTGCTATTCCGTATTTTCGCTGTATTATGGCGAACTCAAGCAGAGACAGTTTCCTTTCTCCAAGGCCTGTGACAATCTCAGTAAGTTTCTTTGTTGGAAGAAGAACCTCCTGGGCAAATTTCTGACAATACTTCTCAATTGTTGACTGCTTGGTGCCTGGACAGAATTCCAGCATCAGGTGCCCTAGTTCATGAAGAGCAGTGAATCTTTTCATTTCAGGGTTGAGGTTCTTCCTTATTACAATGATAGGGAAGTCTCCGGCTTTTCCACTGATTCCGTCAAACTCTTCTTCGGTTTCCTTGATCTCATAGAGGATGAATCCCTTCTTTTCAAGGAATGGCAATATGGAGATGAACTGATCTTCAATTCCCCATTCTTTGCGAAGGGCATTTGCTGCGGTGATCACATCATCTTCGCATTTTATTTCAGTTTTATTGATACTGGCTGGTTCAATACTAATTCCGCATTCATCCATGAGGTCTGCATACCTTTCGATATGAGATTGAACGGTTTTCTCTATGGCATTTATCTTCTTCATGCTGAGAACGGTGTCCTTGCGGAATTCAATATTTTTGATTCGGTTTCCAAATGGATGTAGGAAGTCCTCACTTTTGACGTCGAATACTTTTGCTAGAGCACTGATTATGTCAGTTGAGGGGTATGTCTTGCCATTCTCGTATTTTGAAATGGCCATCGGAGAAATCTTGACATCAAGTTTGCTGACCAGCTCTCTGATAGAATAGCCGGACATTAGTCTGCGAGCCTTGAGTCTTTTTCCAAAAAGGATTCTGGTCTCTTCGGTATGCTTTAAAGAATTCGTCATGGTTTACAAAAGTAAGATTATTTTTAGGATTTGTAAACCATTAATGACTATTGTTGAGATAGCTGCATAAAAAAAGTCAGCCATCCAAGAGCTTCAGAGATGGAATGGCTGACAGGAAGTATTTGCATACTACCGTTTAGGTAACTTGTTTTCCATAGTCCCCATCATTAAAGAATAATGTATGGGGCTAGTGATGCTAAGTATTGTGGCTATAAAGCCAATGCATTTTAATCTATATGCACAAAAGTATGTAATAGGCACCACTATTATGGGAAATGTGAGTTCAAAATGTGCTCGTGTTTTGAAAAAATGACCACATGTGATTTTGGAATCGTAAATTAGTTGTAATTTTGCCACATGTCAGAATCGTTGCGGACAATAGAATTTTTTTACTCCATTAGTGCATTCACTTTAATACTCTCCGGTGTTATTTGTGCTGCACTAAAGTGGTTCCATATGTGCAAACCTACAGGTGATGATCCCAACAGGTATTATCCTGCGAGGAAGATGTTTACGATTGCGCTTCTGACGGATCTGCTGCTGGTTCCATTTGTTCTGGATCCTCTTTCAGAGGCCTCTCTTTTCATGGCAAGGTGTTTTCTTCCGATGTATGTTACTGCGTACATTCCGGCCCTTTTTCAGAGGTATTATTGGCCTCATTTGAATTCGAAATTGAAAAAACGCTTCAGAATCCCTTTTATTTTGATTTTTTATCTCATTATTCTGTCGTTTCTTTCCTTTTTCGATGTCCATTACCCATGGTGGCTTGTTTATTTTATAGCAGTCCATGTACTGTTCGGAGACCTATTGTTCTATAGATTTGGTAAGGATTTCCTGAGAGTGCTGAATGAACATAACATAAATGAGTACGCAACCCATGAGGACTTCCAGTTCAAGTATGCTATGAGAGTTTTCACTTTCAGCATTTGTCTGCTAGTTGTCTGGTGGGTTCCATTTATTTGGGGTAATGCGACTGTCATAGCGGTTTCTTTTATCAGTATGGCGGTGATAAATGTAATTCTGCTTCTTACTTTCCTTCATCCTCATTCGGTTCCGAATTTCAATGATGAGGAAGAAAGTGTTGGTTTTGACCTCAGCTCGAAGGAAAAGTCTCTTGCCTTGCAGGCTGAGATACTGTCTGTTATTAAAGAGAAACAGCTGTTCCTTGACCAGCATATAACACTTGAGTCTCTTCACTCTCATCTTTCGTGCGGAAGAACATATGCTTCCAAGGCGTGTAAAGAGCTTGGAGGCTTCTACAATATCATAAACAGCATGCGTCTTGAGTATGCAAAGGCATACCAGAAAAGCCACCCTGATGCAAATCAGGATGAAATAGCACAGGAGTCTGGTTTTACATGTCGCCAGACAATGGCTCATGCAAAGAACAGATTAAATCAAATGTAATTCAAATACGCTTTAATTATTGATGAGACAGTTAGTTGCTCTATTGTCGGCTATCCTTGTTTCTGTTTCTCTTTTCAGCAGTTGTAATTCCTCTGAAATTGTTAAGCAGAATACCGATGTGGTCTTTTATGTGGATAGCCTTCGTTATTTCACAGGAGGTCCTGAATACGCTCCTGAGTTGAATGTCAATGCGGATTCTGTTGCAAAGGTTTGGCAGAAATTCACGAACTACTTTATCAAGGGTAAATACGAGAACGCTTACAGATATCTCCATGATGATGGTGCTGAAAATGCAATCCTTGTATATCTTAGAAACACTACAGCTCAGTATGAGTACATTAACTGCATTAAAGAAGCCGTACTGGACTATAACTGTGATGAAGAAGGGTATTATGACGAACTGATGGATTCATTCCGTCTTAATCTCGAAATGATTAAGATGGTCATAGTGTCCGCATGGGCTAGAGGTCAGGAAGAGGAGTACTATGTACCACCTCACTATACAGAGCTTGTTATGAGCATGGCTCAAATGATGCTCTACTATGAGAAGTTCGATGATGCTCTTCCTTTTGCCGATGAGATTGTGGCAGCCTATG
>JAKSJT010000090.1 GCA_024402125.1 Bacteroidales bacterium | reverse complement strand
TTCTGTGCTGAGTTATGTCTCCACGGCAAGAAATACCTGCCGGTACATCATGCGAGGGTTGGATAAGGAATGGACCGAAACGTCCTCAAACCAGATTGAATTCAAGAATCTCTCCCCCGGCGATTATACTCTGACCGTTTACGGTATAAACAACGACGGATACGAAAGCTCTGAGCCTGCCGTGCTGCATATTTCCATTGCACCACCGTGGTGGCTGTTCATCATCGCCATCCTGGTTCACTTCCTGATCATTGTCGGAGCCGTGATATTTTTCATGGCATGGTGGAACAGGCGCCTGGCGGAGCAGTATCGCAAGAAAGAGGAGGAAAATGCCATCGCACAGGAGCAGGAAGCCTACAAATCCAAGATAAGGTTCTTCACCAACCTCGTTCATGAGATCCGCACCCCTTTGAGCATGATAACCCTTCCTCTGGAAAGGCTCAAGGAGGAAACCCGCAGGGATGACAAATACATCCAGATCATAGACAAAAATGTAGAGTATCTGCTGAGCGTAAGCAATCAGTTGCTCGAGTTCCAGAAAATTGACAGCAACAAGCTGGAACTGAACAAGACGGAGTTCCACATCAAGAAGCTCCTGGATGACCTGAGAAAACAATTCGACACCGCAGGCAGCAAGGATGATGTGACTCTGACTATGGAGGCGCCGGAAGACGATATGGTCATCTACGCCGACAAGGACCGTGTGAGGACAATACTCATCAATCTGCTCAACAACGCAGTTAAACATGCTGTGTCGCGCATCGGGATTGCATTGACATACGGCGAGGGGCTGATTGAGGTGAGGGTCGATAACGACGGCACACCTATACCGGCTAATGAGAAAGAGAAGATATTCGACCTCTTCTACCAGGTGAAAGGCTCTAACAATGCCGCGCTGGGCACAGGAATAGGACTGTCATTCTCCAAGCAGCTGGCCCAGGCCCACGGTGGTCGTCTGGTGCTGAACGAATCCGAGAGCGGAGCTTCCTTCAGTCTCATCCTTCCTCTTGAGAAGGCGCCGGCTACCACTTTCTTCGAGAATATGAACAAGGTTGTTGATCAGGCTGTTACATTTACTGACGACACTCTGATAGACGACAAGGACGAGAGTTGCACGATATTGGTGGTGGAGGACAATCCGGGTCTGTTGAAGCTGGTCAGCGATTCGCTGGGCCGCTGGTACAACGTACTGAGCGCAGCCTGCGGCGAAGATGCCCTGAAACTGCTTGAGAGCAATGATGTGACCATAGTGGTCAGCGACGTGATGATGCCGGGAATCAGCGGTATCGAGCTCTGCCAGCAGATGCGCTCCGACATCAACACATCGCACATCCCTGTCATCCTGCTCACTGCCAAGACCACGGTGGAGGCCAAAGTAGAAGGAATGGAAGCCGGAGCTGTGGTGTATATGGAAAAGCCGTTCTCCATGCGCCAGCTTCATCTGCAGATAGAGAGTCTCAGAAGCCTGCGCCGCGCACTGGGCGAGGAAAAAGACCTGCAGGCCGTAGCATCGGGCGAGAGCGGCAGCGCCGCCGATTTTGCGCTCGGCACTCGCGACATGGAGTTCATCGAGAAACTGAACAAGTTTGTTGAAGAACGGATCAAGGTAGACGGATGCAACGTGGACACGGTGGCAGAGGAGATGTGCATGAGCCGTCGCAACTTCCATCGTAAGGTCATAGCCCTTTTCGGCATGACCCCTAACAACTATATCCTCAAATACAAGATGCAGATGGCCGCCAAGCTGCTGAACGAAGGATATCGTGTAAGCGAAGTCTCCGATATGCTCAACTTCTCGGCAAGCTCATATTTCGCCAAGTGCTTCAAGGCCGAGTTCGGCGTCAATCCGAAGGACTTTGTCCAATGATTGCCCGAGACTACTTCCTTTCGTCATCGCCTCTCTTCCAGCATACTGACCAGAAGATCAACCTGATTTCCCTTTCCAGAATTTCGATATATTGCTTTCGGCTTATGGCTGATACAAGATCGATAAAGTGCAGGCAAAACCAGAGTTCAAATTTGTAAGATGTTTTGCCATAGTTTAAGACTGCTAAAGGTAAGGGATAGCTCCGTACTTGCCATTAATGTAATCCTTTTCGTAGCTCCTGTCGTTGCGCACCTTTACTCCTGAAGCATCTTTAAATTCGACAAGAGAGTACAAGTCAGTAGCGGCAGTAGCATCCTTCTCAGTAAACCATATCTGGTCTCTGCGGAGGAATTTGTTATCCAGGAGATTGGTGTCATGGGTTGTAAAAATCAACTGCGCACCCATTGGATTAGACTCCTTGCTGTTGAAAAGAGAAATCAGCATGCGTGTAATCATCGGGTGCATGCTGCTGCCAAACTCATCTATTATCAGCACCCGACGGGTAGCAAGGGCCTTTACAAATATAGGTGCCATGTCAAACAGTTTATTGGTGCCATTCGATTCCGAGTCCGACAAAGCCATTGATATCTCTCCGGTGACCTCACCTGCAGCGTTATACACCTTATGCGTCGTTATCGCCTTAATTGACGGATTGTCTACCTTCTTAATGGAATCAAAGCCTAATTTGAAGTTTGCCAAAAACGCATTCAACTCTTCATCCGTGATGGATATAGCTTTGCTAGCCAGTGTCTCTGACTTATCACCATCAAAAATGGCAAAGCCCTTCAATTCCCGCATGATTAATCCAGCAATCCTATCATTAAATGCATCAGCTACTGATAGAAAGAGAGCATTATCTCTTGTCCTCTCCACCATATCCTCAGCGGACTTATAATGGGCAGTAACTCCAATTCCGTCTTCCGACCTGACGAACAAGCACTTTTCACGTCCCCTATTCCCCGTCTTGAAGAACAGATACTCTTCGGTAACCTTCTCTTTTGTTGCAGAGAAGCCATAGCGGTAGTAATCGTTGTCTATCAAAAGTTCTATTTCAAAAGAACACGGCTTTGTGCGGCTTTCCTCATCAAAGAGGAAAGGAAACATGGGCAACTCTTCGGACGAATTGTAACTTGCCGAATTATATACAGTGGTAAGAAACGATCTGAAGGATTCAATCAGATTGCTTTTTCCACTTGAATTAGCACCATATAGCACCGCTGATGGGAGAACTGCAGTGTCTCCTATCACTGTCAATGAGTCCTCGTACTCCTTGACATTCGCCGCTGAGAGGTCCAATGTCTTTTTAGTCTTGAAAGACCTGTAATTTGAAACAGTATAACTCAATAACATATCAATATGTCTTTTGCGCAAAGTAACACAAAAATACATCAAACTCAAATATTTTGAGAAATATTCTCATAAAATACAGGTTTGCCTCATTATATGGCTTATCTTTGGAATCTAAATCAAATTGTAATCCACAAAAGAATAAGCAGATGCTACAATGAGGTTCGTAACACATCTGCACTCCTTGCACTCAGTAATTAACAGTCTTTGATGACATCAACGCCGCCGGCATTATGGGGTATTATCTTTGTCACTCTGTAACTTTGTAAGATATTACCTCTGTAAAATATTACCTCTGTAAAGTATTAACTTTTGAAGAGTCGTTTTACAACTAAGGCAGCAATATCGCCAGATTCTCCGATTAGTGAAAGGTGGTTACGGACGATAAAGCAGATTCGGTTCGTCCGACATCTGCACTCCTTGCACTCAGTAATTATGTCTATTTTATGGTAGTGTTATTGTATTACCAGAATACTGTAGTAAAGTATTACCGTAATACTTCTGGAAGATAATTCTTCTGTGCGCCGGCGATTTTGACACACTCTTAACTTGAAGCCCACAAAGGATACTAACCACTAGTTGAAATTATCCACCAGTAGCATAGGACTTTGGGCTAAAATTCGCAATTTTTATTAAAAATAGCCCAAGGTCTATACTTAAATTTCAATCGTTTTCATATATTTGCAGAGATAAAAAAGCATCGTATATGAATGTCGTAGGAAGAATTGATGAGATTTCCAGACTCAAAGCTTATTATAATTCTGGTAAACCTGAATTCATCGCTCTATATGGAAGAAGGAGGGTTGGAAAGACTTTTCTGGTGGAACAACTTTTTGCCGATAAGTTCATGTTTCATGTGACCGGCGTGATTGAGGGAGATAAGGAAGATGAAATGACGGTATTCTACAAGGCGCTTGAAAGTATCGGTTACGAAGGCGCGGCATCCAAATCGTGGTATGATGCTTTTACAGCGTTGCGTGGATGTTTGGAAAAAAAGATAAGGAAGAATAAACGCTGTGTTCTATTCATTGATGAGCTTCCATGTTTTGATACGCCAAATTCCCGTTTCTTGAAAGCCTTCGGAAACTTCTGGAATGGTTGGTGTATCCTTCATCCTGAAATAATGCTGATTGTGTGCGGCAGTGCTACGACATGGATGATTAAGAACATTGTAGACAGCCATGGTGGCTTGCACAATAGAATGACCCATGAGATTCATCTCCATCCATTCAACCTGTCTGAAACTGAGGCGTACCTGAAGTCAAACGGAGTAGCATGGGATAGGCTTTCAATAGTTCAGATTTATTCCATTATGGGGGGTGTCCCTTATTATCTGGGCTTGATTCTCAGTAACGAAAGTGTGAGCCAGGCCGTTGATAGGCTGTTCTTCTCACGCGGAGGGGAAATGAGTGGTGAATATGACAGGCTTTTCCGTTCCATGTATAAAAGTCCGGAACCATATCAGAAGATTATTGCTTTGTTATGCAAGCACAAGGCAGGATTGACACGTGAAGAGCTAATCGGTTTTGACAATGTCTTGAATAACGGTCATCTCAGCGAGTATCTGGACAACCTTGAGAAATGCGACTTCATACGCCTGTATCATGTAAAAGATAAAACCGGCAAAAAGCTTAAAAAGAGTGGTGGAATCTATCAGATTATGGACTTTTTTACGGTATTCCATAATATGTTCCTTGTCAGGGAAACAACTGACCAACAGTATTGGAGCCACCATTTGAACACCCCCGAGCAGAACAATTGGTATGGCCTTGCATTCGAAAGAATATGCATGTATCACATTGAGCAGATAAAGAATGCAATGGGGATCGGTGCAATAAGCGCGGAGTATTTCAGCTGGAGAAGCGCAGAATCCGAGCCGGCATGTCAGATAGACCTCTTGATAGAAAGGGCGGACCGCGTAATCAATGTCTGTGAGATGAAATTCTGTGATGGAGTGTATATGATACAGAAGGCAGAGGATATGAGAATCAGAAATAGGATTGCAGCTTATCGTGAAGAAACAAATACTCGATGCTCTGTCCTGCCTGTTCTCGTCACCACTTATGGCTTGCAGAAAAATATGTACTCAGACTATATGCGTAGCGTGGTAGTTATGGATGATCTTTTCAAAGAATCCTAGTATTTACCACATAGGACATTGGGCTAAAATTATCATTTTTTGTTAAAAATAGCCCAGAGTCTATATTCAAGATATGCGCACCCGGGTGAGGCAGTGAACATGTGTGATAATATTCTTGTGTGATAATATTTGTTCGGACAAAGTGCAAGAAAGTGCAAATGCGATTTGCACATATTATCCTGGCTGTAGATAGCTGTGATGGGGAAAGTGCAAAAGTGCAGAAAGTGCATTGGTCTTATTGCACTTTGTGATATTCACCGTGCGCAGTACGCTGTAGTACCCCGCTGTCGACCTGGTCATGAAGATACTGCTTGATGCTCCTCTCAGAAATCCCCATTTGGCAAGCCACGGCAAGGGCTTCTTTGGTCTTGAAATCCGGCTGTAGCCGTTTCAGAACCGCAGCACAAGCGGACCTGTTCCTTTTCTCATCCCTCTCCCAGTAATATGTGTGAAGTGACATGTCCATGAAGTACTTGGCCAACTTCGTAGCTTTCTGAACCGTTTTGAAACCGTTATGATTGCTATCCGTTTGGTTATCCATCGCAAACATGACATGAAGCAGGATACAGAATCGCAAGGCATACAGCTGGTTTTTTCTGAACAGGGCTGTTTTCATGCTCGCGCCCTCTTCATGATATATCGATTCCTTGCCATTCTGCCATGCCGTCAAAAATAGACGCGCGTCTGAGGAAAAAGAAAGCTCCTGTGTTTCGAGAGCGTTCGTAAAGTAACCGGACATGTTGAGAATTGAGAGTAAATAATCTTTCCATTCTGTACCAATATTTGACGGAAGATCCTCCTCCGTATCCCAAAGAAGAGGCTTGGAGGATGCTGGATCCCACACGAACAGGAACCTGTCAAAGAAACCGTTGTCTATTCTTCCCTGATGGAAGGTATTTGCAATTTTCTCCGGCTGCAAACCTCCGATTATGCTAAGGAAAGGTTCAAGGGAGATGAGTGTCTCTTCGCTACCCTTTCTGTTGACCACAGTCGAATCCCCTGACCAGACGCTCAGATAGTATTCATCGTCCTCATGCCCCCTGTTGTACTTGTTAAATGCGCCAAAGAAAGCTGCCAACTCATCCCGATGTAATCCAAGTCCTCTGTTGTTGACCGACAGCATCTTGGCCAAAGACTCAGTCGTGATGTCTTTGACAATAAGTTGAAGTCCCTTGAAGGTGCTATCATCCTTTATTTGGGGCATATTAACTCCATACAGAGGCTTTAACGCAAAATTCACAGGTCCGGTCTTGTTGGAACCTCTAGGCCCGACAATAGCCACGAAAACACTCGCATACGAGACGGTTCCGTTCATTTTCAAATAGCGGCTCTTTCCTACTGCTATTGACACGGCGAACAGCATGGCCGCTGCAGTATAGCCCTTCGGAAAAGATTTTTCCCTATAGAGTTCCTCAATGAAGTCCTGGATCTTTTGAGGAAATACTTCTATAGGGAATTCCAGTGTTTCTGTTCCCATAGCATTTGATTATCGGACGTATTACTCTTCAGAAGCACCTGGAAGATTAGGCTTCTGACCGTGATCGGAAGTCAGTTCCATTGCCTTCTCAACATCAAATACTATACGGCGGCCTACTCTGGAGATAATAGCGTCTTCAAGCACGCCCTCTTTCTTAAGAACAGCTATCCTGGTATGGCTGCAATGAAGGCGTTTGGCAAGATCATCCATTCCATATGCGTAATCGCGCTGACGTCTAGGATGGTCCTTGCGTTCATCAAAAATCGAGAGAATAAGCTCTCGCAATTCCTCCACTGAAAGCTGGAAGAGCATCTTGTCGAGAAGATTTTCTATTTTCTGGTTCATTTGTTCGGATGTGTTAAATTGTTAGTGAGCGCAAAGATAAGTCAATATACCATAAAATAAAAGTATATCAGTAAATATTTTTGTATTCTTCAGTATACATTCGTACAATTTCCATCAAAGGATAGTATATTTCAGTATGTTTTATTTGACATACACGTTTCATATTCGCACAAATAGTCTTACCTTTGTACCCATCATACGAATTATACCATGGAAGAAAAGATAGTGCGACTCCAGTTCCTGAAATCGCTTCTCGCAAATACCAACACCACCAAATATGCACTTGCTGAAATGATGGGAGTATCAGCAGCCAATATCTTCACTTACTTCAGACGTGATGATATGAAGCTTTCGTATGCGCAGGAGATTGCAGACAAACTTGGTTACAGGCTGATTTTCAACATCGAGGGAGAAAAGCAGAACTCCTCTTCAGTTCTCCTTGACATCGAGTCATTCGTAGGCGATGAGGGATTGAGCAGGCTTGCATTCCTCCAGATTGCCATGAAACTAAATGGCATCCAGAGGAAAGTCCTGGCAGAACAGCTGGATTTGAATTACACAGGTGTCAACCGCTGGTTCAAGGTGGACGACATAGCAATAAGCTATATCTTCAAGATAGCAGAGCTCTACGGTCTTAAAGTCTCAGTGAAAGCGGTGAAGAAGAAAGCCGTCCCCGAGTCTATTACACTCGGATAAGGATTGTTTTTGTAATTATCTCCCTAGGAAGTCCATTTTATCCATCTGGCTATCCTGGATACTCTCAACAATGTCGATATAAGGCTTCATCGCCTTATAATCGCTGTGCCCCGTCCATTTCATTAGCACATTAGGATACACACCATGGGATAAAGCGTTCACGATGAAAGTACGACGTCCAGTATGAGTACCAATCAGTTCCCATTTGTGTTTAATCTCATCCTTACGGGTATTACCAGAGTAGGTTGTAATTCTTATCTCTTCGTCAAAGCCAACAAGCTTGCATAGTTCCTTGAGATAATAATTCATGGTTTGATTGCTGATGACCGGAAGGACCTTGTCATCCTCAAAAGGAATATCTTCATATTTCTTCAGAATATCCCTTGCCGTAACACTCATTCTGAACGACAGGTGATCGGCAGTCTTAACTGTTGTGAATTCTATTCGATCACTCTTTATGTCACTCCTTCGAAGATTGAAGACATCCGAATGCCGCAGACCAGTGAAACAGCAGAACATGAAGACATCTCTGACTCGTTCCAGATACTGCTTCGACTGAGGAATCTCAAAATCTCTAAGCTGCACCAGTTCCTGTTCGGTGAGATAAATCACCTTCTTCTCCGCCTTCTTCAGAGTAGGTTTGAAGAGCTGGTAGTCCTTCTTAGCGTTGTACTCCTTCGCAGTAGCCCAGTTCATGAACCACTTGAAGTATCCAAGCTTCTTGCTGATGGTAGAGTTTTTGACTCCATATTCATCCTCACGTGTCCTCTCCACGCCATCTTCCTGTTTCTTGCGCGGAGTATGGAGCTTCTTGGCATCTCTCATGTACACCACGAAGCCAGTAAGCCATTTCTCATCGATGTCATCAAACTTGATTGTCTTCTTATATGCCCGGAAGTCCTTTTCCAGAGCAGAAAACTTTTCCTTAGTCGACTCTGTCCAGGCATTCTTCTCAGCACAGTCTGCCATAAACTCATGGTACGCAGTATAAAACTCCTTGCCCTTTTCCGTCTTCGACGTAAACACAGGCTTGGGCTTGTCAGATTCAGTAACTACAATGCCCATCTTTTCATAGTACTTCTGAAGCAACTGCTCCATGCTCGCTTCGACTTCGTTTACAGCGATATACATAAAGGCATAGTCAAGAGCATCGCTTATCTTGTCCAAACGGCTGTTGATAGAGAGCGTGGTTGACCCATTCTTCCCATAGTAGCCACTCTTGACTCTCAAGGTAGAATAATTCCAGGCCTCGTTTGTATCAAGCTGGCAATTTGTAGGTAGATTGGCCTGTTTTCCATTGAAAGTAAACCGTACTCGAATCTCCCAATGATTCTGAGTTTTCCCATAGGATCTAAGCCAAAATTTAGCATGATGAGTTGGTGTCATTCCGTCTTTATTTTCGGCAAAGATAGAGAAAATCATGTACTAATCATGTACTAAAAATGTACTAATCATGTACTAATTTCATAAATACCGACATGTATACTACTGCATATATATGCCTTATACAGCACTCTGTAGCACATTTTTCCGTTACTGTACGTATATTACCTTCGATTCCCTCCCTCTCCGCGCTATGCAAAGCATAAAGGACGCTGCACGAAAGTGCAGCGTTTTTGC
>JAKSJT010000009.1 GCA_024402125.1 Bacteroidales bacterium | reverse complement strand
ATCGAGTCTGCCCTAAACCCAACAGCCGTATCAAAGGCTGGAGCCAAGGGTACATGGCAGTTCATGCACCAGACAGCTAAGAGCTATGGTCTTGAAATCAACTCATACGTTGATGAAAGATTCGATACATTCAAGGCAGCGGATGCAGCCGCACGTTACCTTAGAGACTCCTACAAGATATTTGGAGACTGGAACCTTGCAATTTCTTCATATAACTGTGGTGCCGGTAATGTCAACAAGGCAATCAGAAGAGCCGGTGGTCGTAATGGCTTCTGGTCTATCTTTGCTTACCGTCCAAAGGAGACGAGAGGCTATGTACCGGCATTTGTCGGTGCAATGTATGCCTTTGCTTACTACAAGGAATATGGCATAAAGCCAGCACCAGCATCGATGCCAGCACATGTGGATACATTCGAAATCAAGAAGCCGCTCCACTTCAAGCAGGTAAGCGAACTTGTCGGAATATCTATGGATGAGCTCCATAACCTCAACCCTCAGTACATTCATGACATCATCCCTGGAGGAAAGACCTACATTCTCCGTATCCCATACAACTACAGTTCTGCTTTTGTAGCCCAGGAGGATTCAGTATACACATACAAGGCAAACGAGTATCTCCCTCAGGCAACTCTTCAGAACATAAAGAACGGAGTATACAGCGCTTCTTCAACAAGCAGCAACGGCACTGTTGAGACCAGGATTGCATACAAGGTTAAGAGTGGAGACACCCTTGGAAAGATTGCATCAAAGAACAAGACAACGGTTGCAAAACTTAAGAGCTGGAACCACCTTAAGAGTGATAAGCTGAAGGTCGGTCAGGTCATCTATATCTATAAGTACACAGCAGCTCCTAAAACTACCACAACCACTTCGTCTTCTTCAAGCAGTTCAACTTCAACTGCAAAGACAGCAGCGACTACCTCAACTACCGCTAAAGCAGACACAACCGCTCAGGCAGCAAAAGACTCCTCTTCTGTAGCAGCTGGAGCAGAGACAAAGGAAGAAGTTAAGGAGCAGGCTGCAAACTCTGAGAAGAATGATGAGCCTGAATATATTGAATACAAGGTTGTAGCAGGAGATACTGTATTCAAGATTTCGCAGAAATTCGGTCTTACCGCAAATGAAATAATGGAATACAATAAGATTGACGCCAACATCAAACAGGGTCAGATCCTCAGGATTCCTAACAAAAAGAAATAACCACACCTAGAAAAAGATTACCATGGAAAAGATTACACTACATGACAAGACCTTCAAACCATTTATCCCTTATGAGAAGATCTCAGCAGCTATTGACGCTGTAGCAGAAAAGATCAACAAGGATTTCGAAGGAAGCGAAGAAGCACCGGTTCTTCTTTGTGTTCTGAATGGTTCAATCTTATTCACAGCCGAACTCATGAAAAGGCTCACATTCAACTGCGAGCTTGTTTCCATGAAGCTGTCATCTTATGTTGGAACACAGTCAACAGGCGCTGTAAGACAGATTATGGGACTCTCTGGAAGTGTCACAGGCAAGAGTGTAATCATCATTGAGGACATTGTTGACACAGGAAACACTATCGTTGACCTGATGAACATTGTAAAGGCATATGGTGCTAAAGAAGCTAAAGTATGCACAATGCTCCTTAAGCCTGAAGTATATAAGAAAGATGTCAAGCTTGACTATGTCGGAATGGAGATTCCGAATGCATTTATTGTAGGATTCGGTCTTGATTACGATGAGCTCGGAAGAAATTACAAGGACATCTATGTAATTGACGATGGTAAAGAAGAATAACATCACATTGTAACAGAAATATCTAATGTCGCAGTTGAAAACAATTGCGACATTTTTTATTACAAAAAAGCATTATCTTTACGCTGCCTGAATTTAAACGGAGTTGTCATGCGAATATCAGTTATCATTCCCATATACAATGTCTCCCCTTACATAGAGGAGTGCATTGATTCTGTCATAAGGCAGACCTGGAATGGTGACATTGAATGCATCCTTATCGATGACTGTAGCAGTGATGACAGTTTTAAGATCGCAAAAGAACTAACTGATAAATACTCGGGGAACATCCAATTCAAGCTTATTCGGCACACGCATAACAAAGGCCTTTCTGAGGCTAGAAACTCCGGTCTGGACATTTCGACAGGTGACTATATTCTTTTCTTAGACAGCGATGACTATCTCTGCCCTGGAAGTCTCGAGCTCCTAGCAAATGAAGTCATTAAGCACGACCATGTTGATATTGTTCATGGATCAACATTGTCAATTCCAGACAAGGCATACTACCACCGGACAGGTCTTAGAGATATTGAGTTCCTGGATAGCAATGCGGAGATAAGGGAAAGATTCTCTGACCTATCCATAAACGCATGGGATAAACTCATTTCCTCTTCTTTCATAGAATCTCATGGACTTAGATTCAGACCTGGCATTATCCACGAAGATGAGCTGTGGTCATTCTATCTATACAGAAGTGTCAGCACTATTGCATTTGCCCATGAAACTACCTACATGCATCGTATCAGGGAAAAGTCGATAATGACAACTCTAAACGATGACATCGAGCTTGAGAATTGGAATAAGATATTGATTGACGTATTCGATTCCATCTCCAATCCTTTTGAATCCAACATTGAGATTTATTTTCTGAAGAAGTTCTTCAAGTTCTATGACAAGACTCCGATATGGAATAACCTAGTGTATAGGATATCGGAGCTATTACTAAAAAATGGCAGAAGACTGGATAATGTGCTTTTCAGAAAATTCATCGAGACTAATGATGAATTCTACAGAAACATTCTGATCGATTGTCACTCGAAAGGTCCCGACTATAAGGTCTTCCAATTGGTAAAGCACCAGCTATTCAATCTCGTGATGAAGTAATGATCAATAGTACTCTCTACCCTACAATTGAGTGTTATTTTTAGCTCGATATTGCTGTTTTTTTATTACATTTGCGAGATTTGTGGAATTTTCATCCCCCCTATATCAAGGGCAGTTAATTCTTCTACAATACAGCAATACTAGAGTAAATTAACAACTAAAATAACAAACAGTTAGTATGAAGTATTACATTCTCTTTGGCCCTCCGGGAGCTGGCAAAGGCACCCAGGCTACAGCAATGAAGGAGAACTACAATCTCCGTCACGTTTCAACTGGTGAACTTCTCCGCAATGAGATCGCAGCTGGTACAGAACTCGGTCTTAAGGCAAAGGCCCTTATTGATGCAGGTGCTCTTGTTCCTGATGAGGTTGTTGAAGGTATGATCGAATCTCTCTTCAACTCAGTTAAGGACGTTAACGGTTTCCTCCTTGATGGTTTCCCTAGAACAATCGCTCAGGCTGAGGCTCTTGACGCTATGCTTGCAAAGAGAGGTGAGGAAGTAACAGCTGTTGTTTCTATCATGATTCCTGATCAGATGATCATGGAGAGAATCAAGCACAGAGCTGCTATCGAAGGTCGTGCTGATGATGCTAATGAGGATACTATCAACAACAGAATCAAGACATACCACGACAAGACAGAACCTCTCGTAGAGTACTACAAGAAGGCTGGCAAGTACAATGAGGCAGATGGTATCGGCACAATCGAAGAAGTTCGTAGCCGTATCTTCGGTATCATGGACAAGTTCTAATATTCTAAAGAACAGATATATTGGGGGCGACATCACTGATGATCGCCCTCATTTCGTTTATATATACTGTCCGACCGGACATTCATCTGCATCCATTCTGTCACACTGTAGAAGAAGAGAAAGAAGCGGGTGCTCCAGAACCATCTTCTCATTATGGAACTTGGATCCATGATGTTCTATTGCGAACATGGCTTCGGGATATAAATCACCTACCTCCGGAGTATATCTTCGGATGATATCTCCGGACTTAACACCATGAAGGTCAGGGGAAATATCCCAATCCGGATGACTAGCCATACATATATCGTGAAGAAGCGAGACAAGTATCAGTTCTGAACTGGAGAAAATACTTCCACCCATAGTATTCTCCTTAGTCATCTTTTCATATACACCGATTGTATGTTCCAATGTTCCTGATGTATAGGCATGATGCTTAACACTATTTGCCAAAGCGAAATCACTCTCCCCTATAGCCTTGATAAGATCCTCCATACCGTTAAGGTTCAGGCTTCGCAGTCCTGAGAACAAAGTGTCCAGATTCTCCAATGCACGTGCTACAGTTTTAGGACGTAAGGACTCCGGAACATCAGTCATACGCTCTACCAGGTAGTTTGCCAATTTTGTCTTGTCATTCATATTGATGGAATTCATTCTGCAACATATATCGATCCAACACCTAAATATACTCGTTTTAGCGTGGAATTCAATCCATTCGACTCATAATACATAGACTATCTCCGCCGAATCAATGGCTGTGCCCGAAGATTCCAAAGAAATACCTATATTTGCATTCTTAACGGTTATCCTTTAGGATAAGATTCATTAACTAGAATATTGATATACGACCCATTATGGCTGATTCCAATTTCATAGACTATGTAAAGATATTCTGCGCCTCAGGACATGGAGGAGCTGGTTCAATGCACCTTCACAGAGCCAAGTATGTACCAAAAGGTGGTCCTGATGGTGGTGACGGTGGCCGTGGTGGTCATATTATCCTAAAAGCCAACAAGCAGTTCTGGACACTCATTCACCTCAAGTACCGTAAGCATGTAAAGGCTGAGGACGGACAGAAAGGTGGCGCTGCCCTCTGTAGAGGAAAGAACGGTGAAGACATCATTCTGGAAGTGCCTGTAGGAACTGTTGTAAAGGATGTTGAAACAGGTGAGGTAATTTTCGAGCTGATTGAGGACGGAGATCAGAAGATTCTTTGTCAGGGCGGTCGTGGTGGTCTTGGAAACAACAACTTCAAGACTGCAACAAACCAGACACCTAGATACGCTCAGCCAGGTGAAGAAGGTCAGGAAGGATGGTTCATCCTTGAGCTTAAGCTTCTCGCTGATGTCGGTCTAGTTGGTTTCCCAAATGCTGGAAAGTCAACCCTTCTTGCTGCAATCACATCCGCTAAGCCAAAGATTGCGAACTATGCGTTCACAACTCTTGAGCCTAACCTTGGTATTGTTCAGTACTATGACGGACAGAGCTTCGTTATGGCTGATATCCCTGGTATCATTGAAGGTGCTCATGAAGGCAAGGGTATCGGTATCCGATTCCTTAGACATATCGAAAGAAACTCAGTTCTCCTATTCATGGTATCTGCTGAGGAGAATGACATTGAGGCAGGCTACAATACTCTTCTGTCAGAGCTTAGAGAGTTCAACCCTGAACTCCTGGTCAAGGACAGAGTTCTTGCTATCACAAAGTGTGACCTAGCTGACAAGGAGCTTGAAAAGGAGATCGAGAAACTCCTTCCAAAGGATATCCCTCATGTGTTCATCTCTTCTGTAAGTGGAGAAGGACTCAAGGAACTGAAGGACATGCTTTGGGATGCTCTTCATAAAGAAGAAGAATAATATCCTCTTGTCGTGGTAATAGACGCCATACATGGAATTGATCAGTCAGCTACTCTGTGGCTGAACAGTATCAACTGTGCCGCTTCAGACTATTTCTGGATGTTCTTTTCATCCAAAACTGTCTGGGTACCGTTCTATGGATTTCTGATATATATGATATTCAGAAGACTGGGATGGAAAAAGGCGCTTATAGTCTGTGGTGCTATTCTACTGACAATCCTATGTTGCGACCAGTTTTCCAATATCCTTAAGCACGCCGTAGGAAGACTTAGACCTTGCTACAGCACAGAGATGCTTCAAGGTGAGCTGCACATGCTTGAGAGTAGAGGTGGATTCTATGGATTCTACTCAAGCCATGCAGCAAATGCATTCGGTCTAGCGACCTGCAGTTATCTATGTTTCAGAAATGACAAAACCCACACATACAATGCCTATAGGACATGGGCATTTGTATGGGCAGGTCTTGTGTCTATATCTAGAGTATTTGTAGGTAAGCACTACCTTGGAGATGTCCTTGCCGGAATAGCTTTCGGACTTCTTTTCGGCTATGCGATTGCCTACGCTGCTAACCTTCTTATTAAAAGGTACATTAAAGCTGAGGAATAGCTTTCTCCATCTGAATACCTCTAGAGCCCTTAACAAGGATTGTAGCACCCTTGACAGGATTCTCTGAAAGGAAGCTGGCAAGCTCTTCGGATGTCTTGAACCAGCAGACATTGTCTGCCTTTCCAACATTGTCAAGAGCCTTTCCGAACTCTTCTCCTACCAGATGGATCTTATCCAGTCTGATTTCAGATAGTCTTTTTACGATAGCCTCATGCTCCTTGACCGACTCTTCACCAAGCTCTCTCATATCTCCCAGAAGAGCAACCTTAACGGCTGACTGATCGAGAGCGAAGTTGTCAAGTGCTGCGGCCATACTTGATGGGTTAGCATTATATGCATCCACCACAAGTGAATTATTCTCAGTCTTTGTCATCTGAGAACGATTGTTTGTAGGGACATATGCTGCAATTGCATCAATGGCATCCTTAAGTTCTACTCCAAACTGCTTTCCAACGGCAATAGCGGCCATGACATTGTTTGCATTGTATGAACCGACAAGATTTGTCTCAAGCAGGTACTCCCCTATTTTCATTCTGAGGAATGGCTGCTCTGATGAAGATGGGATAACCTCTGCTCCTTCAAAACTGATTCCGTAGCCGATAGTCTTGAGGCCATCTCTTTCAGAAGCCATTTCAGTCAAGTTCCTGTCATCCATATTGACAAGGACATTGCCTCCATGCTCGCAAATATAGTCGTAGATAACACCCTTTGCCTTCTTCACTCCCTCGAATGATCCGAAACCTAGAAGATGTGCCTTACCGACATTGGTGATAAGACCCAGGTCAGGATCAACCATCCAGATAAGCTTAGCGATGTCATCAGGATGACTGGCACCCATCTCTATAACTGCAATCTCAGTATCAGGAGTGATCTTAAGAAGAGAAAGAGGAACTCCGATATCATTGTTAAGGTTACCCTGTGTAGCAGTTACATTGTATTTTGATGAAAGGACTGAGCGGATCAGCTCTTTTGTTGTAGTCTTTCCATTAGTTCCTGTAAGACCTACAACTGGGAGTCTGGAGCCATCTTCCTTGACATTCACTCTATGGTATGCTGCAAGCTTTTGAAGAGCATCTAGAGTGTTCTCAACTGGGATAATCTTTTCATTACCCTTTGTTGCAGCCTCTGAGTCCGCATCTACCACTGCATACGAAGCACCCATCTCCAAAGCCTTCTCAGCATAGAGATTGCCATCAAAATTTTCACCTTTAAGGGCGAAGAAAATCTCCCCGCCCTTAATAGTACGGCTGTCTGTCGTAACGCAGCCGCTCTGTCTGAAAAGTGAATAAAGATTCTCTGTATTCATTTTTTACTTTCCTGTTGAACCGAATCCTCCTTCGCCTCTTTCTGTCTCATCCAGAACCGAAACTTCACTCCACTCTACTCTTTCGTACTTAGCAACTACAAGCTGAGCGATTCTTTCACCTGGTTCAATGACGAATGCGTCATTAGAGAGGTTAACAAGGATTACTTTGATCTCACCGCGATAATCTGCATCTCACTGTATTATCTCATAGACTCTTTATTCTATGATTCTGCATTTTCAATTGTTATATATGCAGTTTAGACTATATCATCACCATTATCACTAATGGGCAGGGCACTCGTGTCAGCATTACTGTCTTCGGCATCACCCGCTAAGACTCGGCTATTAGTCGTTGAACCTTCAATTATATTTCTATAAATGCTTGGCTGCTGATTACCCACTTCTGGGCTTTCCAGCAATTCACCCTGTTTTAGAACGACTTGATGCGTTTTTTAGTTAATCGTTCCTGGTGCATTGAGAACTGTAATTCCATGCTTCGCTGCAAGTCCGCTACGAGGTCTTACCTGAGCTTCATATCCTTCAGGAAGTGCAATGAAAAGACCTGTTGGAACAAGGACTCTCTGCAAAGGCTGCAGAGTGATGATCGCATCTGTATTGGCCTTAAGGTCCATACCTGCTGAAGATACTGTAGCATACTCAGGCAGTCTGTGATTTGATTTATTGACGATCTTGACTGTCATAAAGATATTATTTTGAGGTTATTACTTCGGTGCCACCTTATATAGGATAGCAGCTATTATCGTAAATATTATATTTGGTAGCCATAAGGCTACTCCAGGTGGTAATGCACCTGTATATACAAACATCTCACTGAATTTCAGGAACAGGATGTATGAGAAGCTCAATGCGATTCCTATACCCAAGTTAAATCCAATACCTCCTCTTTTCTTTCTGGAAGAAAGAGAAACTCCCATAATGGTCAGAACGAATGCCGAGAATGGAAGAGCCCATCTCTTATGCCATTCAATTTCAGAATACATAACGTTGGCATCGCCTCGTAAGTTCTGAGTCTCAATAAGGTCATTGAGCTGCTTGTATGCCAGCGTTTCAACTGTCTTATTGTTATGGTAGAAGTCAGTAATCGTAAGAGCGATTGTTGTATCTTTCTGTGATCCGGATTCAATGATTCTATCGGAAAGCACTCCTTCTCCATAGGCTCTAGTGAAGTAATTGAGAAGTTTCCACGAAGCTGTTGTCGAATCCCACTGAGCAGTCTCAGCTGTAGTCTTGCTGACGATTCTGTTGTTCTCAACCTCTTCCAGAGTAAACCTGTAAGCAGTATTGTTCCATGAACTGAATGACTCCACATAGACGAACTGGCCAGGTGCAATCTGATAATGGATATTTCTGGAAGAAGCCTGTGCCTTACTTTTCGTATACCTCTTCTCAAATTGTATTCGGTCCGCATTCGCCCTAGGAATGACAAACAAGTTAAGGTTAAGGGACAAAGCAGCAATAAGAGCCGCGGATATCATATACGGGACCATCATTCTGTGGTAACTGATACCGCAGGAGAGAATGGCCACAATCTCCGAATTCGCTGCAAGTCTAGATGTGAAGAAGATCACCGTGATAAATACGAACAGTGGACTGAACATATTTATGAAGTACGGGACAAAGTTCACATAGTAGTCAAAGATGATGGCCCTTAGAGGAGCTTCCTTCTCGACGAAGTCATCGATCTTTTCACTGATATCGAAGATGATAACAATTACAATAATAAGCAGAAGAGCCATGAAGAAGGTCATGATGAACTTCTTCATGATATACCAGTCCAGTTTCTTTAATCCCAGGAAACTCATCTCTACTTGTTATTCTAATATTGAATTATAGTCTGCTTGTCACTCTTTTGACTGTCTCTTCCTTCCATGAAGCGAAGTCACCTGCCTCGATATGAAGTCTTGCCTGACGGACAAGATCAAGATAGAACGCAAGGTTATGCTCACTTGCTATCATAGCAGCGAACATCTCCTTAGCGACAAACAAATGTCTGAGGTATGCTTTTGTATATGCATGATCGACAAAAGAAGTACCGCTTGGGTCAAGCTCTGAGAAGTCATTCTCCCACTTGGCGTTTCTCATATTCATGATACCGTTCCAAGTAAAGAGCATTCCGTTGCGACCGTTTCTGGTTGGCATAAAGCAGTCGAACATATCAACTCCACGTGAAATTGCCTCCAGGATATTGGCAGGAGTACCAACTCCCATAAGATATCTAGGTCTATCATCAGGAAGGATAGGACAAACGACCTCAAGCATCTCGTACATCTTTTCTGTAGGCTCGCCTACTGCGAGACCGCCGATAGCATAGCCGTCACCTCCTACTGTGATTGCATGCTCAACGGCTCTTTTTCTGAGTTCAGGATACACGCATCCCTGAACAATAGGGAACATTGCCTGGTAATATCCGTAAAGAGGTTCAGTCTCATGGTAGCGCTTTGCAAATCTCTCAAGCCAGCCCTGAGTAAGCTTCAAGGACTTTTCAGCATATCTGAAATCAGCATCGCCTGGGCAGCACTCATCAAGTGCCATCATAATGTCAGCACCGATGATTCTCTGGGTGTCGACATTGTTCTCCGGTGTGAATGTATGACGTGATCCGTCAATATGAGACTGGAAGGTACATCCTTCCTCGGTAATCTTCCTAATCTTAGTAAGAGAGAACACCTGGAATCCACCGCTATCAGTAAGGATTGGTCTGTCCCAGTTCTCAAACTTATGAAGGCCACCTGCCTTGTACAGAGTGTCAAGGCCTGGTCTAAGATAAAGATGATATGTATTGCCCAAAATGATCTGAGCCTTGATATCATCTTTCAAATCTCTATGGTATACTCCCTTTACAGATCCGACAGTTCCTACTGGCATGAAAATCGGTGTCTGAATGTCACCGTGGTCAGTATGAAGGATACCTGCTCTAGCTGAAGAGTTGGGGTCTGTGGCAGTTTTTGTAAATTTCATCATATCAAAATTGACAAGTCCCAATTGAGGGTACTTATCCAAATACAAAGATACATAAAATAAGCACAATTTCCATTATGGAAGGCAATGTGTGAAGGGTCTGGAGAGTACCATTTTTCCATTATTACCACAATCTGCTCCGACAAGCAGATAAAATCAATTATCTATTATCAAAAGGTCGAATTACTTTGTTATTTAGATGATAAATATTAAATTTGTTATCATATTAATAATAATATTCGACCAAACGACAAAGGATAAGATTATTAAACAACCAGCAGAAGATATTTGTGCCAAGCCCCAACTTCGCAAACAAGGACTCAAGTCATTATCATACTGGTATTAACAATAAGAGTAAAAGACATTATATAATAAAAACGAACTTAACTAGTCCAGGCAAGGGTTTCCATATGGGAATTCTTGCCTAATTTCATTACATTTGTACGCTTGTAAAGCGAATAAGCAGAATACAAAAACACACTACTATATGAAAAATCAAGCTATCAGCATTCGACTGATTATCATGAACGTCCTTGAGTTCGCTATCTGGGGCGCTTATCTTACATCAATGGGTAGCTTCCTCGCAGATGCAGGACTCGGCCCAAAGATTTGGTTATTCTTTGCTTCACAGGGATTTGTATCCATCTTCATGCCAGCTCTTACCGGTATTGTAGCTGACAAGTGGATCCCAGCCCAGAAAGTACTCTCTATGTGTCAGGGTCTAGCCGGCATCTTCATGCTCGGTGCAGGATTCTACGCAATGGCAAATGGAGGATTCACAGAGGGAGCAGCAGGAGTTGCATATGCAGCAGGCCCAGGCTTCAAGTTCGGCATGTTCTACATCCTCTACCTTCTTAGTGTAGCATTCTTCATGCCTACAATCGCTATCTCAAACTCAGATGCATACAACGCTCTTGAAGGTGCAGGAAAGGATCCAGTAAAGGCATTCCCTCCTATCCGTGTTTGGGGTACAGTCGGTTTCATCATCTCAATGTATGTTGTAAACTTTGCAACTAACGCTCACGGCGTTCAGTTCCAGCACTCATTCGAGCAGTTCTATGTTTCAGGAGGACTTAGCCTTGTTCTTTGCGCTTACGCCCTTTCAATGCCTAACTGTCCTTGCAAGGGTAACACTGGCGAAGAAGTCAGCCTCTCAGAATCACTCGGACTTTCTGCATTCAAGCTTTTCAAGCAGAAGAAGTTTGCTATCTTCTTCATCTTCTCAATGCTTCTTGGTGCTTCACTCCAGGTAACAAACGGATACGCTAATACATTTATTACATCATTCAAGGAAATCCCTGCTTTCGCACACTCATGGGGTGCTGAAAACGCAAACGTAATCATCTCCCTTGGACAGATTTCAGAGACACTCTGTATCCTTCTGATTCCATTCTGCATGAAGAAGTTCGGTATCAAGAACGTTATGCTTATCGCTATGTTCGCCTGGGTATTCAGATTCGGATTCTTCGGTCTTGGTAACCCTGGTAATGGTGTATGGCTCTTCATCCTCAGCGGTATCGTATACGGAGTTGCATTTGACTTCTTTAACATCTCTGGTTCACTCTATGTAAATGAGAACACAGACAAAGGTATCCGTTCAAGCGCTCAGGGTCTTTTCATGCTCATGACAAACGGTCTTGGTGCATCTATCGGTACTTGGGTAGCTGGTAAGGTTGTAAATGCTCTTGTATACAACCCTCAGGCAGCAGGACAGGCTGGCGACTGGGCTTCAGCATGGTATGTATTTGCTGGTTACGCTCTTGTTGTCGGAATCCTCTTTGCAATTCTCTTTGAGAATCCACAGAAGAAAGCCAACGCTTAATTAAAGCGAAGTCTATAATACTCAAAAAGGGAGGTGAATCACAAATGATCACTTCCCTTTTTTTGTATCATAGCACCGACTGGATTCACTACTTCGAGATAATGCCTAACTTCACAAGAAGCGCCTCCGGCTGAGGATCATGTCCTCTAAAGTTCCTGTAAAGGACATCCTCTGGTTCAGATGATCCTCTTTCCAGAATCTCTTTTCTGAACTTGTCCGATGCCTCATGGCTGAAGATTCCTTTTTCCTGGAAGAGTGAGAATCCATCTGCCTCCAGAACTTCAGCCCACTTATAAGAGTAATATCCGGCTGAATAACCTCCTGAGAAGATATGCCCGAATGAAGGGCAGGTTGCACATCCCTCGACTGGAGGAAGAGTTGCATAAGGAGCAAGAATCTTTTTCTCAAACTCCACTGCACCTTCCTCTGGAAGAGAAGTAAGAGTATGCCATGCCATATCAATGACTCCGAACTGGAGCTGACGGACCTGCAAGTATGCAGCCAAATAGTTCTTTGCCGCAACAATCTTGTCGATAAGGTCAGACGGGATTGTCTCCCCTGTCTTGTAGTGTCTTGCAAAAGTATTCAGATACTCAGGCTCAAATGCCCAGTTCTCCATAATCTGGGAAGGAAGTTCAACGAAATCTCTTGCTACATTTGTTCCGCAAAGAGATGGATACTTACCCTTTGAAAGCATTCCGTGAAGAGAGTGACCGAACTCATGAAGGAATGTCACAACCTCATCATGAGTAAGAAGAGACGGTGTGCTTTCTGTTGGCTTTGTGAAGTTCGTTACAATGCTGATAAATGGTCTATAGTCCTTACCGTCCTTCTGGTACTGACCCATGAACTCAGTCATCCATGCACCACCTCTCTTTGTTTCTCTAGGGAAGAAATCAGCATAGAACAGTGACAGATGTTCCCCGTTTTCATCCTTCACATCATACACCTTTACATCTTTATGGTATACTGGAATGTCTTTTCTTTCCTCGAAGGTAATTCCATACAATCTGTTAGCAAGGTCAAAGACAGCATCAATCACCTTATCAAGCTGGAAGTATGGTTTAAGAATTTCTTCGTTGAGAGAATACTCCGCCTCCTGGAGCCTTTCTGACCAGAATGTGAAATCCCATGGCATCAGCTGCTCATCCTCGAAACCGTTCTTCTTTGCATAAGCCAGAATATCCGCAACCTCAGCTCTTGCCTTTGGAAGAGACGGAGCCATGAGCTTGTCAATAAACGAGAGGACCGTTGGTGTAGTCTTGGCCATGCGTCTTTCTAGAGCGAAGTCTGAATAGCATGAATAACCCTGAAGGTTCACCGACTTGATTCTAAGATCAATTATCTGTCTGATAACATCAGTATTGTCGAATTCTCCACCTACGGCTCTTTTCCCGAACTCCCTGTACATCTTCTCTCGAAGATCTCTTCTGGTGCTGTACTTCATGAACGGGCCATAGCTCGGTCTATCCAATGTAAAGAGCCATCCGTCCAGCCCCTTCTCCTTAGCTGAAGATGCACCCATTTCCTTCACATAGTCAGGAAGACCGGCCAGATCTGCCTCATCAGTCAGATGAAGAGTCCAGGCATGGGTTGCAGCAAGGACATTGTTACTGAACTTGAGAGACAGGAGATTAGCCTGCTTGCAATACTCCGCATACTGCTTCTTCTTATCCTCAGGAAGAGCAGCTCCGCTCATCTCAAAGTTCTTGTATGTCTTTTCAAGAAGTCTCATCTGATCCTTGTCAAGGCAAAGTGAATCTCTCTTGTCATAAAGAGCCTTAACCCTCTGAAAGAGTCCATCATTCTGAGATATATACATGGACAAATCTGACAGCATAGGAGAGACTTCCTCTGCTAGTGCCTGCATCTTCTCATCAGATTCAGCTTCGAGGACATTGAAGAAGATGCCTTCAACAGTTGACAATGTCTCACCGCTATATTCCAGAGCCTCGATTGTATTCTCAAAGGTAGGAGCATCTGTATTTGCTACGATCTTGTCAACCTCAGCCATGGTTTCTTCTATGCCGACCTTGAACGCTGGGAGATAGTCTTCTATTGTAATCTTGTCAAATGCAGGAGCACCAAATGGAGCCTGCGAAGGAGTTAATAGTGGATTGATTCTGTCCATTTTTTAATGTCTTAATAATACAAAGTTACTCATTCGGAACTAAATTCGTTTCTATTACGACGCCACTCTCCTCTTTTTTTCTCACATTGAATATCTTCAAGCCCGACTGCCTGTATCTGATGTCAAAGCAGCGGAGTTCATCTCCTCCCCGAACTTTCATATATGAAGTCACATACTCAGGACGGAACCCCTCATCAACCAGATCGCCCATCGATGCGCTCTCGTTACCCGATGATATGATATCACAAAGGATGTTATAATTTCTCTCAAGAGATCTGATTACTCCTGATACAGGGGCACTAGAGTAGTACGCTCTTGAATTGTGATAGCTTGCCCTGCAGTTGCTGTTACAGAACTTCCTGTCAGAACGACCTTGTGAAATCTCTTTTCCACAATAAATGCATTTCTTTACCATTGTCTCATTGATTAAACTCTGATTAATACTAATATTTGATGACTATCTGGTATTATTTCCAGTAGTATGCTAATATGACTAACCTTTTACAACCGACAATCTTAAAACAGATAATCCTTCAATATTTGACATTTTACGGGAAATTTTGATTTTTGAAATAATCCGACTTTGGAAAGATTAAGCACAAAACGGAAACCGATTCTCCCGAATGTCCAATATTCTTTCCCTCGTTTTCTTAATTCGTGGTATAATCAGAAGTGTCCATTTTTCTGCCACAAAATGGCTGTTACTTTGCCTTCGACTTCACGGGGAGTGCGCACACCGATGAAGGTAATTTAACACCAATTATTATGGAAAACATTAACAAGGTTGAACTCTGCGGCTATGTCGGATCAGTAGACATAGAGAAGACAGACTCAACAAAATGGACAAAGTTCACACTTGCCACCTCCATTCACTATTCTAAGGAGGGAACTATGTATCATGAAACTACGTGGCATAATATTGTCGCTTTCCAGAACTCAAGCAAGCAGGATCTCTCTGAGATTACAAAGGCCTGCGGAATCCATCTCACTGGTAGAATCCGCACAAACAAGTACACTGGCCAGGACGGTAAAGAGAGAACTGTAAACGAGATTCTTGCCTTGAGTCTCGAGATCGTAAAAGAAAGCAAATCAGCGGCTCAGACTGAATCGAAAAACCAGTAATGAGATGCTATGCACCTTTAGTTTTATTAACGTTAGGTATCATTTCAGGATGCGGAACCCACAGAAAGATTTCTTATCTGGATGAGAATGGAATCGTTCCATCGCTGGCCCCATCCTTCAATGACAGTGTTCCGGAGATAGACAAGCATATCCAGAAAAGAGACACGATCAAAGTCAATGACCTTGACGGAAATGAAGTCATCATCATGAAAGCCATAAAGGACGAGAACGGAGAGATGGTCGCAACTGATGTTCTCAGCGCCGCAACCATCACCGCAAAATTCCGAAATGTGGCTGAAAGACATGGAAAGATAGACATCGCTTTCCTTGTCACTATCCCGCAGAGCATGCAGGACAGCAGATGGCAGATCAGGATATCGCCTCTTATGAAGATATTTGAGGACTATCACAAGCTGGAGCCTGTAATTATCACTGGTAATAACTTCAGGAAAACCCAGATGAAGGGTTACGCCTTCTATGACAAGTTCCTGTCCTCTATAATTACAGACCCAAGCCTTATGGTCCACCAGACCCAGCTAGACCACTTCATTGAAAGGACACTTCCCGAATTATACAAGTTCAAGAATGACACAACCATGGTGGATTCACCGGAAGCTCTGATGAGTTCACCATGGGGAGTCACTCAAAAGGAAGCACTGGAGCACTTCAGCAAGAACGTCCTCAGAAGGCACAATGACAGAAAGAAGAGAGAGATTCAGAGGAAGTTTGACAGATATGTCAAAGTGCCTATTATCAGTGACGGAATCAGACTGGATACTGTAATAACTTCTCAAAACGGTGACTTTATATATGAATATGTCCAGACAATCAACACCCAGCCCGAACTTCGCAAAGTTGAGATCACTCTGTCTGGCGGAATATATGAACAAGACACCAAAGTATGGGACATCCCGAAAAGTGACCCGCTACCGTTCTACATCAGCTCTATCAGCAGTCTGACCGACGACAATGTCAGGTATCTCACAAGGACTGTTTCACGAAGGGTAGAAGCCAACACTGAGAGTAACATTGACTTTAGGTCAGGCGACTTCAGAATAGACTCTTCCCTCGGAAACAACCTTGAGGAAATCTCCAGAATCAGACATACTCTTGCCTCACTGATCCAGAACCAGGAGTACGATGTTGATTCCATCATTGTCCAGGCAAGCTGCTCCCCAGAGGGAAGATTCTCATCCAACAGGACTCTTTCCCAGAGAAGATCCGAATCTGTCTCCTCGTTTTTCGAAAACTTCATAAGGAGCCAACGTGACTCTCTTAATGAAGAGCTATCGAGGATGGTGACTCTTGACAAAGAGTTCACTCAGGACCAAGGATATGACAATCAGATAAAGTTCATCTCAAGGAGTTACCCGGAGAACTGGGACGATTTGTCGAAACTGGTCAGGATAGACTCTATCATCACATCTTCACAGAAGGAAGACTACTTCGAGACTCTTCAAGTAAGTGATCCGGACAAGCGAGAGAAAATCCTCTCCACCAAAGAGTATTACAAGCATGTGACGGATAACCTATATCCTAAACTAAGAACAGTACAGTTCAGATTCTTTCTGCACAGAAAAGGGATGGTTCAGGATTTCATTGAAACAACTGTTGTAGACAGCGTCTACATGTCAGGAGTTCAGGCCATCAGGGACAGGAATTACGAAACAGCCATCTCTATTCTACGCCCTTACAGAGACTTCAACACAGCAATCGCATACTCATGCCTTGACTACAATGCAAGTGCAATAGATGTGCTGAATGACCTGGATAGAAAAGACGACAAGTCAGAGTACATGCTAGCTATCCTGCACTCCAGAATTGGGAATGTAGAAAAGGCTGTTCAGCATTTTCTCAATGCCTGTTCAATGAACCCGGCCATGGTCTACAGAGGGAACCTTGACCCTGAGATATCAGCGTTAATCAAACTATATGATCTTCATCTTTACGACAGTGACGATGAGTTCAACTATTAATTCAAACAATGTTAAACAAAGAAAAAAATGAGAAAAAAATGAAAAAGACTCTTTCAATCATGGCAGAAGCACTCGTTGTGCTTTGCATGCCTCTATCAATTGCTTCTTGCAACAAAGAAGATATTCCATCAATTCCTGACAATGACGAAAACAAAGTGCCTGTGAGCATTACTGTCGGCCAGGACCTATTGACAAAAGCAAGCATTGACGCAAACAAGGAAACAGCCATCGGCAATCTCCAGATCTTTGTATTCAGATCAGGCGGCGATGATGACGGAATGCTTGATGCTTACGGAATGGCACAGAACAAGACTTCCATGGAGCTATATTGCACAACCGGAGAGAGAGAGATTTACGCTATCGCCAACACCAATCCTCTTAGAGGTATCAGGACAAAGAAAGAACTCCTTGATACAGCGACAAATCTTGGTTACTCTGTTGACAATGGTTTCACCATGATCGGAAATGTGACAGAAACCATCACAACATCAAGCGTCATCAATGTCAATGTCGGAAGAATCGCTTCCAGAATTGGTATCCAGAACATCAAGACTGATTTCTCTGGAACTCCATATGCAGAGATGCCTTTCACGATTGATTGCATCTATCTAGTCAATGCCTGCACAAGTATCAATTTTGGACTTTCCCAGACACCCCTTGCGTGGGCTAACCAAATGAGATACAATAAAGATATGCCTGACTTTACTCTTGCTCCAAACCTCTCAGCCACTCTCAACAATGGCGAGACCTACGAAGCTAATCAGTATTTCTACGCATACCCTAATCTCACGGAGACTGACAGTCAGGCAAAGCTTTTCTGCGACAGATACACAAGACTCGTCGTTGAAGCTACACTAGGAAGCAAAAAGTGCTACTACCCTATCAATATCAGAGAGGAAGGAGGCCTCCTCAACAACAAATCTTATCTTATCAGAACACTCACCATCACTAGACTTGGTTCTACAAGTCCAGATGCTCCAATCACAACATCTTCCACACCTAACGACGTGACCGTACTTCAGTGGACAGATTCTGACTCTGATATGACAATCTAATTCAAACTACCATTTCAGCTATGCCAATAAGTAAAGCCATAAGACAGATTCTTCTGCTGCTCCATTTCGCATTCATCATCCAATTATTCACCTCTTGTTCCGTAAAAGAAGATCGAAGCGAATGCCCCTGCACATTGACATTGGATCTATCACAAATGATGATTGGGCAAACTGTTACCATAATCGGTTTCAGCGGGAATAGTACATTTGAACGCACAATCAACATTTCAGAAGAGGACAGTGTCATTAAGGAAAGAGTAACCAAAGGAAAAGTTCATTTATGTGCATACTCAGGCATAGCTGATATGGTTTCAAACAAAGCCTCTCTTCTAATCCCTACAGGTGAACAATGTGATCCGGTCTACATGACCTCATATGACATCTTATGTGAAGGAGAGTCAAAAGTTGACACTATAAAGCTCCATAAGCAATATGCGGACGTAACCGTCAAGTTTACAGACAGTGTTGATCAAGAGTTCCCATATAGCATTTGCGTCAAAGGGAAAATCAGTGGAATAGATATCTATTCATTGGACCCTACAATTGGAGATTTTGAATTCAAACCGCAACCAGAAGGAGGATTTGGAAGAGAGTTTAGATTCAGAGTCCCAAGGCAGATAGACGATTCACTCTGTATTGAGATATGGAACAGCCTCTCCCTGCTCTCCACTCTCGATATAGGAAAAGAGATTGAGAAGAATGGTTTTGACTGGGATAAGAAAAACCTTGACGATGTATCAATTGACATAGACTACTCGCATAGTGAAATGCACCTACAAATCTTCGACTGGGAAAAATCATTTGATAAAGATGTCACAATCTAAAATAGAGTGAGAAAAGAAAAGACAGACATACAATTATCCACTCTTGTTAAAGTCTTCAGCGGAATTGGAAAGAAAGTCAGTGTCCGTATTCTTTAACTCCGTCTCCTATCCAATCTCACCTGCTTTTAGAGAATTGAGTCTAAGCCTCAGTGCTAGACACAGGAAAAGCCGCTGGTTTTCAGCGGCTTTACTATTAATGCTTATAGTTTATACTTCTTTTAGAGCAGAGAGTTACTATTTGTTCTCTGACTCCTGCTGCTGACGTTCCTGCTGGACATCATCACCAACTGCATCTTTGTACTTAAATCTTCTGATCTTCTGAGTTGCAGTCTTCTCAAATGGGTCCTTCATAACCTCAACACCATTAACCTTACTTGATTTGCTAACATGTTTGTTGACATACTCAAGTAGAGCATCCTTCTTAGCCTTTACATTCTCAAGGAACTTGTCCTCAGATGCCTGATCCCAGTTAAGGAAGTTATCATCAAACTTTACAAGAGCAACGAGTTTTCCGTCTCTTTCCATTACGAGAGACTCATTAACTCCTGAGAAGTTATTGATGACATTTTCAATTTCTTCCGGATAGATATTCTCTCCTGAAGCACCCAGGATCATATTGTTAAGACGACCCTTGATATAGTATCTTCCCTTTGCATCCATACATGCAAGGTCGTTTGTATGATACCATCCTTCATCGTCAATAGCCTTTCTAGTACGCTCAGGATCCTTATAGTAGCCAAGCATGACATTATCTCCTCGAACACAGATCTCGCCCTCGCCTGTCTCAGGATTGACATCAGCAAGCTTCATCTCGACTCCATGACAAGGAAGTCCGATTGAACCAACAGCTGTCTTTCCTACGCAAGCGGCAGAGATAAGAGGTGCACACTCAGTACTACCATAACCGATTGCGTATGGGAATTTTGCTTTCTGGAGGAAACTTTCAACAGCTGGATCAAGCTTTGATCCTCCAATGCCAAAGAACCTGAGTCTTCCACCAAATGTAGCTTTAAGCTTTGCACCAACAATGCGATACAAAAGCCATGGCATATGCTCCTGCATCCATGAAAGGATGACACTCTTGGAGATAGTTGGAGCAACACTTGCCTTATAGATCTTCTCAATGATAAGAGGAACTACAAGCATGATTGTTGGCCTCAACTGCTTGAGCACAGACATAAGGACCGTTGGTGTCGGTGGCTTCTGGATATAGTTTACACATGCTCCAACAAAGAACGGATAGAGCATTGAGATTGCCATCTCATATGTATGTGACATAGGAAGGATAGATAACCAAGTATCCTTCTTGTTACACTTCTGTGCATGGAAAGCTTCAATGCAGTTCACTGCAAGGTTTCTGTGACTAAGCATTACACCCTTAGCACTTCCTGTTGTACCCGAAGTATAGATAAGGGCAGCCAGATCATCAGGAATTGGTTCCTTTGTCCAACCATCACATGTGTATGCATTGTCATCCTTCTTTATCATCTCGAAGGTCTCGATGTCAAAAACAAGTGTAAGCTTGTCCATCATCTCAGGAGTAATCTTCTTAAGATGTCTCTTTGACACAAAGATTACCTTTGTCTCCGAATGAGAAAGGATATTGGTAACCTCATTCTCGGAAGACTCAGGAAGGATTGGAACAGGAATTCTACCGAATGCCGTTGCTGTAAAGAATGCCACAGTCCAGTTAGGCATATTCTGTGAAAGAATAGCCACCTTGTCACCTGCACTGATACCAAAACGAGACAAAAGATGAGATAGTTCATTACACTTATGACGGAATGACTCATAAGTATAAGCCTGTTCTCCATCCACGAACTTCGCCATCTGCCTCTTTGAATACACTAGCGTACTGTACTCAAAGAGCTTACCCAAAGTTGTGACATAATTGTCGCGCTTAATCAAGAGTTTGCGGGATATGCCCATAACTTAATTTTAAATAGTGGTTAGTTACTTTGTCAGTTCGTTCCGTCGTTCTACTTGGTAATATAAAGTTCCGGATGTTTACCTACCAGTCCCATCTGGTCATACTCCTGCTGAAGTCTTACAGTATCCGCTACCGAATCCTCTGTCAGAACGAATTCTGGACCAACTCCAACTGTTTTTGTGCCCCAGTCGAAATAGCACTTGAACACCTTGCAACCCACTGCCTTTGCAATGATGTGGTATCCTCTTGCCCATTTCTTCACTGGTTTTCTTGTTCCTTCCGGTGCAATGGCAAGATGGAATACCTCATGCTTCTCGAACTCGGAAATGACACTTCTTACCATTGTTGCTCTGTTTGTCTGATCAACCGGAATACCTCCCATCTTTCTTAGAACGAATCCTAAAGGTCCTTTGAACAGAGGTGCCTTGATCATACAATGTGTAGCCATATCAAATGACTTGTAGAACAGGTATGCCACCACGAAATCCCACATTGATGTATGTGGTGCTCCCAGAATGATACATTTATCTGCAGGAGCAGGTTCGCTACCTATCTTCCAGCCCAAAACCTTTGTAAGCATAAACTTACAAAAACGAGCATAGCTTGAATACTTGACTTGATTTGACATTATTTGGGGAAATTAAATGTTTACATCTTCGAGTTCTTCCTCAGAACGTAGATTCTCTCTAATGAAATTCTGACGGTCAATAGTGTTATCTCCCATGTAGAATTCCATGATATCGTGTATACTCTCTTCATCAGAGAGCTTAACTAGATCAAGTCTCATGTTCTCATCAATGAAATGAACAAACTCATGTGATGAGATCTCTCCCAGACCTTTGAATCGTGTAATCTCGACTCCTGTCTTAAGCTTCTTTATTGCTGCTTCTTTCTCTTCATGATTGTAGCAGTAGTGAGTATCCTTCTTGTTACGGACTCTGAAAAGAGGAGTCTGAAGGATATGCACGTGACCTCGTCTGATAAGATCAGGATAGTACTTCATGATGAAGGTAAGAACCAACATTCTGATGTGCATTCCGTCATCATCGGCATCAGTTGCCACAATGATGTTATTGTAACGGAGATTATCAAGGTCATCCTCCACTCCCAGAGCAGAGATAAGAAGATTAAGTTCCTCATTCTCAGCGACCTTTCTACGGCTTTCCTTGAAACAGTTGATTGGTTTACCTCTAAGGCTGAATACTGCCTGAGTATTGGCATCACGAGCCTTGGTGATTGTTCCAGAAGCTGAGTCTCCCTCAGTGATGAAGATGCTAGACTTCTCCG
>JAKSJT010000089.1 GCA_024402125.1 Bacteroidales bacterium | reverse complement strand
CCAGCCATGCACCCTGCTTGAGTGGGACGACCTTACCGAATGAGCTCTTGATCTGTCTTGTTACCTCGAAATGGTCAAAGATAGGTTCCTTGCCGTCATAAAGTTTCACGATCTTCTCCTGTTCTGGAGAGATTTGTGAAATATACTTCTTTGTCTCCTCATAAACTCTCTCATCATTCACATAAATGTTGGTGAATGAGTCATTGAGCAAATCTCTTAGGATAGTGGTGGTCTTTGAGTACTCTGAGAACAAAGGCTGAACACCTTTGCTAGCTGCAAGCTTTGACCAGGATCCTTCCCACTTCTCTATAAGGCCCTTAAGCTCTCCTACCAGCACTGCTGCAGTTTTACCCTCAGCGGCTGTACGGATAATTGCGCCGTAATTCTTTGGAAGGATACTCTTGACCAGAGTCTCAAGTCTCTTCTTTTCCTCCTTTGAGGAGATTTTCTGGGATACGCTCACCTTTTCTGCAAAAGGGAGCAGTACAATGTTTCGTCCTGCCAATGAAATTTCCGCAGTCAGTCGTGACCCCTTGGTTGAAATCGGTTCCTTCACGATCTGCACGACAATCATCTGTCCGACCTTCAGAACATTCTCAATACGGCCTTCCTTCTCTAGGACCGGACCGATCTGAATACTTGAATAAAGTTCCTTGAGATCTACATTCGGGTTGCTCTTGACCACAAATTCATCAAATGATTTGAAGTACAGACCCAAATCCAGATAATGTACGAATGCTTCCTTTTCGTCTCCGATATCTACAAAGGCAGCGTTCAGGGCTGGTAGCAGCTTCTTTACTCTTCCGAGATGAACATCTCCTACCGAAAAATTGTTACCCTGGCTGGACTCCTTGTTGAGCTCAATCAAACGATGGTTTTCCATCAATGCGAGCTGGACTTCAGTTGATGAGACATCAACTACAAGTTCTTTGAGTAACTTCTCGGATTCCATAGGACAGTACTTGTAATTAAAAAGAGGCTTTCCCGGCATACCAGGTGAGCCTCTTTCTTTTAGCAGACTGCTAAAATGGCAGACTCAGAAGAATTACTTCTTCTTGTGTCTGTTCTTACGCAAACGCTTCTTACGCTTGTGAGTAGCCATTTTATGCCTCTTGTGCTTTTTTCCGTTTGGCATAATGATTAAAATTTTAAAATTATAAAATTATTTTTCCTCCTTGACTGAAGCAACGAAAACCTTAGCTGGCTTGAAAGCTGGAATGTCGTGTGCTGGAATAGTCATGGTTGTCTTTCTTGTAATGTTTCTTGCAGCCTTCTGTGCTCTGTGCTTAATGATGAAGCTGCCGAATCCACGGAGATATACAGGCTCACCCTTAGCAAGTGAATCCTTAATGATTTCCATGAACTCCTCTACTACGCCCTGAATCTGTGTCTTCTCTACACCTGTATTCTTATTGATGGCGTTTACGATATCTGCCTTTGTCATCTTATATAATATTATATTGTACTACTAATAATGTACTAATCAATGCGTTCCTAGGTCAATTTAGAAACGGAAGGCAAAATTAGGCTTATTTTTTTAATAATCAAAATAATGGCAAGAAAATTCTTTGGCACAATGCTTGACAATTATAGATATAAAGGGGAAATTTGTGCCCTCATGACAAAATGTCACACGCGATATTATATATATGAAAGATAACAACGATTTCATGCTCCCACTCGGAGCCGAAGTTAACATATTCCCTGTGATGCAGGGAGATGGACCAATAATAATGGACGAAACGCTGCTCAAGCCATCACTTCCGATACTTGCGCTTCGCAATGCCGTTCTCTTCCCAGGATCGGTTTTTCCTGTCACAATAGGCAGAGAAAAGTCGATTAAACTTATCCAGGATGCAGAGCAGAGCGGATCTTACATCGGAGCAGTTCCTCAGAACGATCTCTCTGTAGAAGATCCAAAGGAGGCTGACCTTTTTGATTTCGGTACAGTAGCGAAAGTCCTCAAGACTATAGAAATGCCCGATGGCACTATAACTGCAATCCTTCAGGGATTCAAGAGATTCATCCTTGGTAGTGTGCTCACATATGAGCCATACATCACAGCCAATGTGACATACCTTGAGGAACTTCTTCCTGCCAAAAATGACAGCACCATCAAAGCAATGTCCGATTCTATCAAGGAAAAGGCTATCACAATCATAAAGTCATCGAACTTTGCACCGAAGGAAGCTATCAATGCTCTTAGAACAATTGACAACTTCCCGTTCCTTGTGAATTTCGTGGCTACCACTATCGAAGTTGAGAACTTCAATGACAAGGCAACCCTTCTTCGTTTCTCGGAGGTATCTGAAAGAGGTCTTGAACTTCTAAAGGTTCTTGACAAGCAGATCCAGCTTGCAAAGATCAAGCAGGAGATCAACCAGAAGGTGAAGCATGACATTGACCAGCAGCAGAGAGAGTACTACCTGAACAACCAGCTCAGAACAATTCAGGAAGAGCTTGGTATGGACGATGTGGAGGAGTTCGAAAAGCTTCGTGCCAAGGCAAAAGACAAGAAGTGGAGCAAGGAAGTTGCCGAGATCTTCGAGAAAGAGCTCTCTAAGCTGGAGAAGTATAACCCAAGCTCTCCTGACTACAGCATCCAGTACAACTACCTTCAGTTCCTCCTTGATCTTCCTTGGGGAGTATACTCTGAGGACAACCTTGACCTCAAGCATGCCCAGAAGATCCTTGATGAGGATCATTTCGGGCTTGACAATGTCAAGGACAGAATCATTGAATACCTTGCTGTTCTCAAGCTCAAGGGAAACATGAAGTCCCCTATCATCTGCCTCTATGGTCCTCCAGGAGTCGGTAAGACAAGCCTTGGAAAGTCAATCGCAAAGGCACTTGGTAGAAAGTACATGCGTATCTCACTTGGAGGTATGCATGACGAAGCCGAGATTCGTGGTCACAGAAAGACATATGTAGGTGCTCTTCCAGGACGTATCCTTAACGGTATCAACAGAGCCGGTACATCAAACCCTGTCATTGTACTTGATGAGGTTGATAAGCTTGCCAGCGACATTAAGGGTGATCCATCATCAGCACTTCTCGAGGTTCTTGACCCAGAGCAGAATGTCACATTCCATGATAACTACCTGGATATCGACTACGACCTCTCTAATGTCCTCTTTATCACAACCGCAAACAACATCTCAACCATTCAGCCAGCACTTCTTGACAGAATGGAGATGATCAATGTGACAGGATATCTTGCTGAGGAGAAGATGGAGATCGCTAAGAAGTATCTTGTCCCTAAGCAGCTCGAGGAGCATGGTATCGACAAGAAGGCTCTTAAGATTGACAAGACTGCCCTCAAGACAATCATTGACGAGTATACTCATGAGTCCGGTGTCCGTGGTCTCGAAAAGCAGATCGCAAAGATCGCCAGAGTAACAGCAAAGAAGATTGCTCTTGAAGACGAGAATCGTCCTGAGACAATAAAGAAGGAGCATCTCAAGGAGTATTTGGGACTCCCTTCTGCTTCTCATGACTCAATTAAGGGTAACGAAGCACCTGGTGTTGTAACAGGTCTTGCCTGGACATCAATGGGTGGCGAAATCCTCTTTATTGAGAGTCAGGTAAGCGCCGGCAAGGGTGCTCTTAGCATGACCGGTAACCTCGGAGACGTGATGAAGGAATCCGTCCAGATCGGATACCAGTACATCAAGGCTCACCCAGAGCTTGCAAAGATGGACGGTGAGACCTTCGGAAAGAAGGACATTCATGTCCATGTACCGGAAGGAGCAACTCCTAAGGATGGCCCTTCAGCAGGTATCACAATTGTATCATCAATCGTTTCTGCCCTTCGTGGAGAAGCTGTAAAGAAAGGCATTGCCATGACAGGTGAAATGACTCTTCGTGGAAGAGTTCTTCCTGTCGGTGGAATCAAGGAAAAGATCCTTGCAGCGAAGAGAGCCGGCGTAAATACTATCCTTATCAGCGAAGAGAACAGAAAAGATGTCGAAGATATTAAGGACATTTATGTAAAAGGCCTTACATTTGTCTATGTCAACACTATTTCAGATGTAATAGCAAACATCTTCGAATAACAAGATATGGACGTCAAGATAGAAGAAAGCTGGAAACAGGCTCTAGCAGAGGAATTCGAGAAACCTTACTTTTACTCCATGGCGCAGATTCTGCACCAGGAGAAAAGGGAGGGTAAGGTCATCTACCCTCCAGGAAGATTAATATTCAGAGCATTTGAGCTGACACCCGTAAAGGATGTCAAGGTGGTTATCCTTGGTCAGGATCCGTACCATGGACCAGGTCAGGCAATGGGACTGTCATTCTCTGTCCCTGATGACATCAAGGCACCGCCATCTCTTAAGAACATCTTCAAGGAGATTGAATCCGATCTCGGAATTCATATGAGTGGAAAACCTAACCTCGAGCCATGGGCTCGCCAGGGCGTTCTTCTTCTTAACACAGCGCTCACTGTAAGAGCAGCAGAGGCAAACTCCCATAGCAAGATCGGTTGGAAGAACTTCACAGATGCTGTGATCAAGTACATATCCGACAACTGTGAGGGTGTTGTATTCCTTCTTTGGGGTAATCCTGCCAGAGCGAAAAAGGAACTTATCGACTCTACAAGGCACTATGTCCTTGAGGCAGCGCACCCTTCCCCTCTTGCAGGAGGTGCATTCTTTGGATGCAAACATTTCTCTAAGACAAATCAGATTCTTGAGTCACTAGGCAAAAAGCCTATTGACTGGGCATTATAATAGCATGACACGTACCGCATTATTTCCAGGATCTTTTGATCCTTTTACAGCAGGACACCTCAACATCTTGAAAAGAGCCCTGACCATGTTTGACAAGGTAATCGTCGCTGTAGGTATCAATCAGGACAAACGAGGATTCTTTGACATGGACCAGAGAATTGATATCATTAACCAGGCAATCAAGGGCATGTCAGGAGTTGAAGTCATCAAGTATGACAACCTCACAATTGACACTTGCCGCGAGCTGGGCATAAGGCACATCATCCGTGGTGTCAGAAACATGATTGACTTTGAGACTGAGCGTTCTATTGCTGATGCAAACAGAAGACTTGCTCCGGATATCGAGACAATCATAATCCCAACAGCTCAGGAGTTCGCTCACATCTCCTCTTCGGCAACAAGAGACCTTCTAAAACACAATGGAGACACATCTCTGTTCCTTCCTGAAGGCGTCGTTCTTCCTGACTTCAGAAAATAATCATTCACTATGTTTCTCCGTAGAGTCTCGCTGATATTTGTCTGCACCATGTGCTGCTTTATCCTTTCTATGCGTGCCAACGCTGTAGAAAGAATGGGCATGCGCTTGGATTCACAGCAGATCGACTCTACCAGAATGGCCGAGCTTGACAAGATGCTTGATACCTATTTTGCCGCTATGGCAACTGAAGATATCAAGACAAAGAACGCTGAAGTGGATTTCCTTATCAGCAGTTGCGAGGATGAGTCCATCCGTCAGCATGTCGCCCTTTACTGCTACACCCACTATCTTGAGTCAAAGCTCATGGGTGATGAAGCTGTAGCGATACACCTGACCGACACATGGTTTGTTCCCGGAAAGATTGCAATGATAGGAGAAATGGACCTTCTCAATGCAATGGTGTATGCGGAGTTCAACAGGCAGTCTCAAATTGGAGAGAATGCTCCTGAACTCTCAGTACAGACATTAGAGGGTGATACTGTATCCTTATTGGGAAAGGGGTCAAGGAGACTTAGTATCCTCTATTTCTATGACACTGGATGCGCCAAGTGTAAGCTTGAAACCCCGCTTCTTGTAAGAGCACTCAATAACAGTGACTACCCTATTGATCTGATTGCATTCTGCACTGGAGCAAATAAAGAACTCTGGAAGGAGTATAGCGAGAAATTCGAGATTACAGCAGGAAACACAAGAGTCATCAACTGCTGGGACCCTGAAAGAACTTCTGACTTCGAGAGAAAATACGGAGTCCTCCAGACTCCTCGTATGTTCCTTATCGGAAGAGATGGCAGAATCATCGGAAGAGGCCTTGACACTGAAGCACTGATCACTCTTCTTAAGAATGAGTACATCACTAAGGATTATCCATTCGGAGAAGATAAAGCATCCGTTGATTTCTTTGACTCAATGCTTGATGGTAATGGAGACAATCTTCTCACAATTGCCGATGAACTTGCAGCTAGTACTCTTTCAAAGAAAGACACCACTATGTTCAAGCAGGTAGCAGGTGATCTTCTATACTATCTCACTAATCAAAGAGACGAGAATATCCGAAATAACACAAAAGCATTCATTAAAAAATACATCACAGATGCTCCTGGCATCTGGCTTGACCCTTGGGACTCCCTGAAAGTAGTAGGTCTTGGAGAGATGATGGAAGGAATGCTTAGCAAAGGCGAGGTAGGATCTAAAGTCAGCAAGATAAAAGTACCAGGAACTATGCTGTCAGGAAAGGGCAGCAAGACAAAAAGCAACTGGAAACTGCATAAGCTTGGAGGAGATCCTAGCTACGTTATTTTCCATACAACAGGCTGTTCTGTATGTCAGCAGGAGATAAAGGCTGCAACTGAACTGATGAGTCTATCAGAAAACCAAGGCAAGAACATCCGCATTCTGGAAGTTAATATGGATGAGATTTCTGACAAGAATCCAGACCTTATGATTAAACTTTTCGACAGTTTCGACATGAGCGTCATGCCTCTTATGATGGAAGTTGACAAAAAGGGAATTATCCGAAGAAGATACATGTCTCTTATTGAGAATTAACACTAATCGAAAACAATAAACAAGAGATATTATGATAGGAGATGATTTTCGCATTCTGTCAGACAAGACAAATGCAGAGGGCGTAAGACATATTACAGCAGAGCCTAGCCAGCTAGTATGTTCAAACCAGATTGATTTTGACATCGTTGATGGAAAACTCCACAACGTTAAATACATCCGTGGTTGTGAGGGTAACCTCCGTGCAATCGGAAGACTTCTAGAAGGATTGGAGCCTCAGAAAGCAGTGGATATTCTGACTGGAGTTGACTGTCATGGTAGAGGAACTTCTTGTTCAGATCAGCTAACAAGAGTCCTGAAAGCAGTGCTCTAAAGAGTTATCAGAATTGGTTAAAAATTAATTCCCCCGAAGTTTTTAGCTTAACTCTCGGGGGAATTCTATTTCTACTGCTGGATACCTGTCTTAAGCCTTACTCCCAAAGCAAGAAGAAGAATAAAGAAAAGGAACACGCAAAGTCTTCCTACGAAATCTCCACTCTGACAGAACCATGTCACTTCCGAGTTGAGATTAACCTCCGAACGGATAGTTGCAGGGACATTGTAACCAGTTTTCTCCAAGACATCACCTCGCTGATTGATTACAGCAGAGGTTCCAGTATTTGCACTTCGAGCGATATCTCGTCTTGTTTCGATCGCTCTAAGGCTTGCGTAGCTTAGGTGCTGACGATATCCTGGAGTATCTCCCCACCATGCATCATTTGTAATAATGGTAAGAGCCTTCGCTCCCTCTTCGATATACTTTCTACAGAAATCGCCATAGATAGACTCATAGCAGATGATGCTGCCAATCTTTGTCGAAGAGACAACTCTTCCGAGATTGTCATACTGATTGCAGTTAAGAAGAGACATCTTCTCCTGACCCACGCATCTTCCCATAACTCCACCTAGCATATCATCGATCTTGACAAACACCTTAGGGTATGGTATCGACTCAACACCAACGACAAGCTTGCTCTTATGGTAAAAGTCCGCTCTTGAAGTTGCGTCTGTCATAATAGCGGAGTTTCTGGAAATATAGTGAGAACCGTCTCTAAGGGTCCTTGACAAAAGCATAGGTTCATCAACAAACTCATGAGTACTTGCTCCGAAAAGAAGGTTCACATTCGGATAATCCCCTAAGGATGATGCGAAACGTCTGAATGTTGAGCTCTGATTGATATCATTAAGAATAACATCATTTGTGAATGTCTCAGGAGCTAGAACAAGAAGAGGCTTCCTCGAAGCCACGCTGTCAAAAGACTCCGACAATCTGCTTCTATCTTTAAGCGACGACTCAATCTGATCCCACAGAATAGCATTCTGCTGCTGCTGATTCATAGCGGAGAACTTGTTGTACGGATCAATGTTTGGCTGAGTTATCAGAACTTCAAGCTTGCCTTCGCTCTTCTCCTCATAGCCATAGTAGATACCGATTGATATTGCCATCGGAACAAAAATCGCAGCGGCTGAGCATACAATGAGTGCAGACTTTGCCTTATTGTTGAATCTCTCCCACGATCCGTCAGCAAAACAGATCATAGTTCCGAAGATGGCAAGGTTACTAAGCCAGATCCATAGTGATCCACCCAAAGTACCCGTATACTCATAGAACTGGGCAAATGATACTGTCCTTGCAAATGCGTTTCCTAAAACTACCCATGGGAAGGAAATGTCCGCACTGGTCAAATCCCATCTTTCCCATGCAATCCATGCGACAACAAGGAAAATATATGGAACCACTCCCTTGAATCTTTTTCGACTGAACCTGAAAAGACCAAACACGAGTGACATCTGCAGTGCATTAGCCAGAACCGCAAAGATACCTCCCCCTACTGTTGCATTGCACACCCAGAATGTAGTCAGAGCATTCCAAAGCACAAATGCACTGTAGTGCCAGACCCACAGCCTCTTCTTCTCTGTCTGGGTGGCAATATATTCCATGCATAGCAGTGGAACCATTCCTATAAGAGCAAATGCTCCACAATGTGGAACCAGATACGGAATGGACATAAGGACAGCAAATAGGACTGTCAGTATAGGGAATGTGAGTTTATTCGTCATAACTCCACAAAGATAGAAAGAATTTCATTACCTTTGCTTTCTATGTTTATTGCAATCCTTAAAGCGTTTATCATCGGTATATGCGCATCTGCCCCACTGGGTCCTTGTGCTATACTTGTCATTCAGAAATCCTTGGCCTATGGAAGAAGAAGAGGATTCATCACTGCTCTCGGTGCAACCACTTGCGACACTATCTGGGCAGCTGTATCTATCTTCGCTGTTTCATTCGCCGAAGCCTTCATTGACAGCCATAAGATTTTGATTCTTATACTGGGAGGTCTGATCGTGACAATGGTCGGTATATCGATGGCATTTAAGGATCCGTTCAAAAATGTGAAGATAGGCCAGGCAACTGAAATATCCGCTAAAGACTATTTCCAGTCTCTTGCGACTGCTATGTCAAACCCTGCAGCGATATTCGTGATGCTGACACTGTTCACATTCTTCGACGTAGAGGCTCTGCCAGGAACAGTCAGGGTATTCCCTATCATCCTTGCAGTATCCTGCGGCTCGATGTTCTACTGGTACCATTTCACATGGCTTTTCAGCAGAATCAGAAAGGTATTCAAACTAAGCACGCTTGTTTGGATAAACAGAGTAGCAGGTTTGATTGTTTTACTAATTGGATTATCGGTTTTTGTAGAAGGTATTTACAGAATATTCTTCTCATAATTATTTGAGCTTTCTGACAGTAAAAGAGTTTTTTGG
>JAKSJT010000088.1 GCA_024402125.1 Bacteroidales bacterium | reverse complement strand
GGTTTCGGGATTAAGAATCTTCCTCATAAATGGAATGATTGTGTCCTTGGATATTGTGCTGGAGTTATGCTTGCCGCATCGACTCTTGGACTTCTTGTGCCGTCTGTTGAGATGGCAGGAAGCAGTCTATGGTGGCTTTCAGTAGTTGGAGTTATTTGCGGAGCTCTGTTTCTAAATGTCCTCGACCTTGTGACTCCACATCTTCACAAGTTGACAGGACTGGAGCCTGAGAGTCACTCCAACAATGCATCAGTTGATAAGGTGCTTCTGTTTGTTATGGCAATCGCTATTCATAAACTGCCTGAAGGTATGGCTACGGGTATCGGCTTCAATGCAGAGGATGTATCCAATGCCTGGTCTGTCACTGTCGGAATCGCTCTTCAGAATATCCCTGAGGGTATGGTTGTCATCACTCCGCTTATGATTGCAGGAGTGTCAAAGGTTCGAACATTTATCATTTCACTGGTTATAGCTCTTCTGGAGATTGTTGGAGTATGGCTTGGATACGGAGTGGGTGCTATTTCATCATATCTTCTTCCTGCAATGCTGGCATTTGCTGGAGGTGCGATGCTCTATGTGGTCAGTGATGAGATGATTCCGGAAACACACGCACACGGCTACCAGAAGATGGCAACATATGCACTTCTGGCGGGTTTTATGACAATGGTTCTGCTGGAGCAGTGGCTGTAGCTAGCTGTTCCTTGCGTCCTTTCTGAGGTTTGTCGGACTCTCACCAAGGTGAGCCTTTGTGAACTTTCCGAAGAAGGATAGAGATGGATATTCCATTCTGTCTGCAATTTCCTTTATGGAAATGTCTGTATTGAGGAGAAGCCTTTTGATTTCATCCACCTCTGTGTCGCAGATAATGGCTTTTGCTGTCTTGCCGGATACGGTCTTACAGATCTGGGAGAGGTATTTAGGAGTTATGCAGAGCTTGTCTGCGTACCATGTGGCTGCTCTATGCTTCACCTTTCCTCCCATTAGCAGCTGAATAAAATCCTTGAATATTATTTCAGCTCTAGTAAGTGGTTTGTCTGCTTTAGTCTTTATTTCGTCAGGGAGGTTAGTTTCCATAACAACAAGCATCTCACCGACAATGGTCCTGAGGATATCCTGTATGATGATGTTGTCATACTTTGATGGATTGTCCTTCTGCTTGTGTGATCTAATAATTAGTCTGTATGCTTCACCGATTTGTCTCTGCTCTTCTGTCAACCTCACAACAGGGGACTGAAGAAGATGCTGTGCCTTTCTCCACCAGTCGGAATCCAGATGAAGAAGACTGTTTGCCAGCTCTCTCATCAGTTTGGTGCTCATAAGTACGCATAGTCCGCTGAAATCAGGAGAGCTCATATAGTTGCCAATAAGGGTTCCCGGTGTGCAGACCATTACATCATTCCTTTCAAGACGATACGACTCTCCGTTGGCATCAACCTGCATCTTGCCTTCAAGGCATGCCACGAATGCCACTACATCAATTGCCATCAAGTCTTCAAGGACAAGGTCCTCAAGGTTCTGGATGACTCGAATGCTACCGTCCAGTAGAGCTTGAATGTCAAGATCTGATTTGGACAAAAGATCAAAAGTTGAAGTGAACTGCATACTGATATCTTCTTTTGACTGCAATATTAGTCTTTTTTGTCCAATCATTGGTTTGTCAAAAGGATGATTATGTGTTCAAAAAGAGAAATCTTCTGCTTTCCAATGTCCAATTGTTAGTCAATATGGTAATCTGACTGTCTATAATGCGAAAATGGCACCCTTTGTTGGGATGCCACGTCGTGTTATATTGCTTCTGGAAAACTTCTTCTTATTCTTTTCCTTCCAGAATATTGGCCGCTAGAGAGTCCGCCATCGCTACAATTGGAACAAGAGGGTAGTCTCTTTTTGCATTGTTGTAGTTCTTCATGATGTCGATGCTCTGGAATGGCATGTCCCATGGTGACATGTGCCATCTTATCGCCAGAATCTCATCGTCAGTCATGTCAAGTCCCCACTGAAGGAGCATGATGACTGATTTCTCACCATGACCGGCTGGGAATGCCTTGTCGTCAATCTCATATCCGTAGTACTTCTCCCAAGTGCCGTCGACTGCTTTTCTGGAGCGTAGGGTCTTCTTGTAGAGGTCGGTCTTGCAGACATCGTGAAGAAGCGATGCGATTGCTATCTGGTCATCAGAAAGAGCCTCAGCAAGGCTTGGCCTGAATCTCAACTGGACTTCCTTAAGTGCCATTGCCTCATCGTATACATTGAGTGAGTGCTCCAGAAGTCCTCCTTCTACATTGAGGTGATTGTTGGCTGAAGCCGGTGCCTCAAAGAATCCTGATTCTTCAAGTGCCTCAATTACATAGTCAATGCCGTCGCGTCCTGTTTCTTTCAGGATATTGATAAACCTTTCTTTCATCTCGATATTCTTCTGTGTCATAATTTAAATTGTTCTGAATTAACACTATTCCTACGATGATTCTTTGGCAATCATTTCTTCAGATATGCAAATATAGTTTTATTAGAACCATTTGTGGTGGACTGTACATTCTTTTTTGTTTGTATCTTTGACCCGCAAATGAAAAAGGCCCTACTTATATTGTTGTCCATGGCTCTGAGCATATCAATGTATGCCCAGCCGGATGACTCGCATGTGGGCTTTTTCAGAAAGGTTGACACATTCTTTGAAAACATGCATGCTCGCAATAAGATGGATACAATGTTTGTATCTGTCCCAAAGGAAGTCTGGGCTGTCAGAGTTGCATCGGAAGTGTCCCAGAGCTGGATAGGTGGCAGAGGTATTGTTGATGATGCTCCACTTGCTATGCATCTCAGGTCTAAATTCCGTTATAAGGAAAGAGTGACAGTAGGTTACAGAAATGTTGCTCTTGGTGTGGCTGTTGATCCTGTAAAGCTGTTCGGCCATAAGGGTGGTATCTCAGTTGGACTCAATTCTTTTGGAAACAGGTTCGGTTTCAAGTCTGAGTACCAGTATGAGGGAACATACCACGGTAATGTCACTTATGGGGATGCAACTTCCAAACTTAAGGATATCTCTGCTGTGCATTCGGCTGCTGACGTGGATTTCTATTTCGTTCTGAACCGAAAGTTCAGCATGAACTCCGTTTTTGGACTATCTTATATCCAGAAAAGAAGTGCCGGTAGTGCTATCTTGACTTCAACGGCTTCCTATGATAGAACGCATATCAAAAGGGTAGAGTCTATGCACACTCCCAGCATCTCTTCTGAGGGATATCATTTTGGCTTTGGTGTAGGATATGGCTACAACTATGTAATGAATGGAGGATATCTATTGCATGCGTCCATTCTACCTAGTGTGATGTTCTATAACAACAGTTCTCTTACTATTGAGGCGGAGTCCAGAGAGCATAAGACTCATATCACCGATTTCTCGGCAACGGCTAACATAAGTGTCATTAAGAATGTTGGCCCATGGTTCGGAGGAATCCTCGCCACTGTCAGGGAAATGGGTATAGGAAAAGCTCACATAGCAAGAGTTGACTATGTGAAACCATTCTTAAGAGTAAGTGTGGGAAAACGTTTCTAGATTCTGGAAACGTGATCCTTGATAGCGTAGTGGTTCTTCTCGAACGGATCCCAAGTGATTACAACAGAGCTTACTTCTTCTCCTTCTCCATTTGTTATCTGGAAAAGATGTTTCTGCTTATTATCATCTTCGATAGGACAGTTGTACATCGTTGCGTGAAGTACATCCCCCAGGAACGATTCCTTTGCGTATCTGATATACAGAGAAGCTGGCTTATGTGTCCTCTGGTATTCGAGTGGAACGCATCCAAGTGCTGTTGTGAGGTAGACCCTGTTACTGATGTGCTTGTTGAAGTCCACATCCGGCATGCTGGTCTGGTGGTTGTGGCTGCCAACAGGTTCACTGTCAAAAGCAGGAAGCCTGTTCTTTGAATGCTTGCCAAACACCATCTCAGGCTCTATTGTGAATCTTTCACCTAGGAGCTCTGCATTTTTGGAATAAGGACGCCTTGTTTCCTTGTCGATGAGGGTCCATGTCGCTGTTCCATGTGCAAACTCGTGACCATAGTTGTCAACTAGCATGAACTCGAAGTAAACCCTGACTGGACTCATCTCGCTGACCCATAGAGTGGTAGTCACATCGTCATTCCATAGAGGTCTTTCTCCGTCAAACTTGATGTCATATTCTGAAATGACCCAGAGAAGACCCTGGGATTTTACATCAAAAGCGGCTACCCCTGCTTTTGTCATGTAGCACTGAATTGTGTCTTGTATGAAATTGAGGACTCCCGAAAGATTGATATGGTAGTCCATATCAATGTCAGTTGCTGTTATCGGGTGGGTCTTGGTGTATCTTTCCATTGTTAAAATGTCTTATAGTGCAAAGGTAATCCAAAAGAAGAGATTTGGAAATAGCGGATCCCCATAGATGATTATTCACTAAAGATGGTTATATTTGGGCTGCAACTCGGCAACTGATTTATGAAACTGGACAGAATGCCTGCAAGGATCAGGCTTTTCAGAATATGGCAAGTCCTTGGAAGAAATCCTTTCAAGGCTAAGGTGGACACTTCATTTGAACCCATTGAGTGCCCATCTTGCGGTCATGTTGTGAGTACTCCGTACTGTCCAAACTGCGGACAGCCTTATGCTAAGAAAGGACATTCTTTTTTCCATGGTTCGCTTGACAGTATCCCGTTTCTGAATGATGATGCGAGAAGGACTCTGGTACATCTTTTCCTAAGGCCCGGTTATATGATCAGGGACTATATGAACGGTATGACAAGCCGTTACATGGCTCCTTTGACTTGCCTTATCATCTTCTATGCATTCTTCGCTATCATGACAAATGTCCTTTCTCCAGAATTCAACACATATCAAAGTGTAGAAGATGACCAGGAGGAAGTGTCTGAAAGGGGACTTGTAGTAGATGAAGATGAGATTGAAATTGATGATTATGACGACATATCTGTCCACGGTATCAAGGATATGCTGGTTTTCATAAAGAAGGTCAATGATTATGCACATCTTGACCAGAGACCGGAACTGGTGGACACAAAGACGAAGGCATCGGTAGCTGGTATTGAAGGAGCATTGAGAAGCCAGGGAATATTCTCGTTTCTATGGCAGCTTATTTTCCTGACCTTGGCCATGAAGGTTGTCTTTAGAAAAGAGCCTTGCAAGTTGTCTTTCTCAGCTTCAGCAACGTTCGCGTCATATGTACTTTGTCAGATGTGCTTTCTTATGATGTTCATCTTACTGACGTCATTTGGAAGAACTCATAGATTGGGTGCTGCTATTATCGCTATTATTATGGTTATTGACTTCGTGCAGTTCTTTAATATTGAAAGGCGTCAGGCGCTTAAGTATGCACTTCGGGTCGGGATACAGTACTATCTTCTGATGGCTTTGGCTATTGCAGTTACAGCGGTAGTCTTGGCACTTGCCTTTTTCGAATTTTGATGCCTTTTTCAGTCAATATATCCCATGAGAGCGCGGATGGGAAAAAAGTGCAAGTATTAAATAATAAAATAACACAAAGCCTGTTCACCTTTAAATATATTTGTGACAGGCATAAAGAAATAACTTATTACAACCTGATTTAAATTTAATCACATATTATGGCAAAGCAATTGATTATTGGTCTTGGTGAGGCACTTTGGGATGTGCTTCCAACAGGCAAGAAGATGGGTGGTGCTCCTGCTAATTTCGCATACCACGCTTCTCAGTTTGGTCTTGAAGGTGTAGCAGTCAGCGCTCTTGGTGACGATGACCTCGGAAAAGAGCTCCTTAAGGACTACGCTGAGGTTGGTCTGCAGGTAAATATGCAGACAGTGGACTATCCTACAGGAACAGTTCAGGTAACAATCGACGAGAAGGGTATTCCTTCATATGATATCTGTCAGGGTGTTGCATGGGATAACATCGCAATGACTCCAGAACTTGAGGATCTTGCAAAGAAGGCAACAGTTGTTTGCTATGGATCACTCGCTCAGAGAAATGAGGTTTCCAGAAATACTATCAATGCTTTCATTGACCTTGTACCAGATGATGATGAGCATATGAGAGTATTCGATATCAATCTTCGTCAGAACTACTACTCTAAAGAACTTATCGAGGCAAACTTCAAAAAGTGCAACGTCCTTAAGATCAATGATGATGAGATCGTTGTAGTTGCTGATCTGCTTGGTCTTGATGCTACAGACCAGAAGGCGTGCTGCAAGGTCCTCCTTGAGAAGTACAATCTCAGGATGGTTATCCTTACATGTGGCGCTATCGGATCTTATGCTGTAAATGCTAAGGGAGAAGAGTCATGGCAGGATACACCTAAGGTCGAGGTTGTCGATACAGTAGGAGCTGGTGATTCATTCACAGGAGCATTCATCGCAGCAACACTTAATGGCAAGTCCCTCAAGGAAGCTCATGCCCTTGCTGTGAAGGTATCTGCATATGTCTGCACACAGGCAGGTGCAATGCCAGTTCTTCCAGAGGAGATCAAGGCTATTTAATTTCAACAATAGAAAAATAATTGCTATATTCTCTCGTCTTTGACGGGAGAATATTTTTTAAATCAGATATTATGATCAATCGTGTACTTTTAACCATCGTTTTGGCTTTTGCTGCAGTTTTTTCAAGCTTTGCTCAGAATGGTCCTAGAGGCCAGCTTATGGCAGGTGCCGCAAAAGTGGATATCACTCCAGAACTTAAGGATCTGCCTGCAACATCGCAGGGTATCCTTGATCACTGTTATGCTAGAGTGATTGTATTCGGTAATGGAAATACAAAGGCTGCATTTGTGACATTCGATGCGGGTTCTGCCAATGCCCAGGTAGCTCAGTATATTGACGAGCATGCAGCCAAGGAGTTGGGTATCCCTGTGGGTAATATTATCTACAATGGAACACATACACACTCTGGGGCATCCGTTAGAGGTGATGAACTTACAAATAGAGTATACGGAGCCGTTAAGCAGGCTGTTAAGAACATGGTTCCTGCTAAGGTCGGTTACGGTAATGGTGTCAGCTATCTCAATGTGAAGCGTGATTTGTTTGATGCTGAGAGAGGCTCTTGGTGGGAAGGCCCAGACTATGACGGAAAGTCCGACAAGACTGTCGCTGTAATCTACTTCGAGAGCCTTGACGGAAAACCTATTGCGACTTACTTCAACTATGCAATGCATGCAGTTATCACAGGTAACACAGATAAGGTGAGTGGAGACTTCCCGGGTGCAGCTGAGGCATACATCGAGAGCAAGTACGGTGATGACTTCGTTGCAAGCTTTGCTTCCGGAGCAGCAGGTGACCAGAACCCTCTATACTTCCAGCAGACATTCGATCTTCGTGATATCCGTATTGCAGACTATGCTGCAAGGGGAGAGGATATCTCAAACAAGATGCCTCCAGGAGGCCAGGGTCTTGACAGAACAAAGCGAGAAGTTCAGAGACTTCTAGCTGAGCAGGAGAGAATGATCCAGAGCTACGGTCAGATTCTTGGAGAAGAGGTCAAGTATGTCATCATGATGATGAGAAGATTTGAGACAAATGTCACAATTAACTGCGGTAGAAAGACTGTCAATTGTCCTGGTAGAAGACAGATTAACGGAGGAGGTCGTGCTGGTTACGCAGGTCAGTATGTGGACGCTGACGATATGCAGATTGGCCTTAGCCTTATTATGCTTGACGATATTCCTGTCACTGCAGTATCAGCAGAGGTATACAACCCTATCGCTGTTCGTCTTAAGAACGAGTCTCCTTATGCTAGAACCATGATGACTACAGTTACATATGGATTCGGTGCCAGAGGATTCAGCTACATCCCGGATGACGAGTCATATGGTGCTGAGGTGTTTGAAGTTCTTTCATCTGGCTTCAAACAGGGATATGCAGAGACAGCTATCGTGAACGGACTTCTTGATCTTATTCACGAAGCAACTCATTAATGGATTCTTTTAGAGATATTTAAATAACTTATGCGTAAAATTATTCCGTTTGTTTGTGCTATTGTAATGGCACTTTCATCATGCTCAGGTGATCTGGAACCGGGACAGGTTAAAGTTACCGGTGGCGTAATACAGGGTACTGTCACAGAAAATATGGCTGTTTATAAGGGTATCCCATTCGCTGCTTCTCCTGTTGGGGAATTGAGATGGAAGGCTCCTCAGCCTGTTATTCCATGGGAAGGAGTCAAGGATGCGACAGAGTTTGGTCCTAGCCCTATTCAGCCTATGCAAATGCCTGGACTTACAACCAGCGAGGACAGTCTGTATCTCAATGTTTGGACTCCTGCTAAGGCTAAGACTGACAAGCTCCCTGTCATGGTATGGATTTATGGAGGCGGTTTCTCAATGGGATCTTCATCTGAGTTTGATGGTGCTCCTCTTGCTGAGAAGGGTGTTGTTCTTGTGACAATCAATTACCGCGTCGGCCAGATGGGATTCTTTGTTCATCCTGAACTCTCTGCTGAGAATCCGGAAGGTGTTTCAGGTAACTATGGAATCCTTGACCAGATTGCAGCTCTCGAGTGGATACAGAACAATATCTCCGAGTTTGGAGGAGACCCATCCAAGGTTACTATTTTCGGAGAGTCTGCAGGAGGTATTTCTGTCAGCATGCTGTGTGCATCTCCTCTTGCAAAGGGATTGTTCAGAGGTGCTATTTCAGAAAGCGGTGGATCATTCGGACCTAGCAGGGTGAACAATTATCCTGGAGAGAACATGAAACTCCTTGAGGATGCCGAGAAGGTCGGTTCTGACCTTGCGGATAAACTTGGCGCGAATTCTATCGCTGAACTGAGGAGTATGCCACCAGAGTCATTGTCACAGGGTATGGTCATTACCGGTGGTCCTTGGCCAGTGATCGATGGCTATGTTATTCCTGATGATCAGTTCAGAATGTATGAAAGCGGCAACTTCAATGATATAAACGTCCTTATTGGATATAATTCTGATGAAGGTGCTAGTTTCGGTTCATCAACGGATTCTAAGGTATATACAAAAGACATTGAAGAGCGATTCGGCCCATATGCGGATGCTCTTATGAAAGCTTATCCTGTTGGAAGTCCTAAAGTAGTCAAGACTGGTCGTGATCTTGTTAGGGATGCTGCTTTCGGATGGCATACATGGGCATGGGCTCGTCTTCAGGCAGAGAAAGGAAGATCAAAAGTATACTTATATTATTTCGACCAGCATCCGGAGTATCCAGAAGATTCTCCAATGTATGGACACGGATCACCTCATGGTCAGGAGGTCGATTATGTATTTAAGAGACTTAAGTCCGAGTCGGTTCCAACCGATTACCAACTTTCAGAGACAATAGCTACATATTGGACAAATTTCGTAAAGTTCGGCGATCCTAACGGGCAGAATAATGACGGTCTGCCTGTATGGCCGGAGTTCACAAAAGATGATCATGTGACTATGGTGCTGACAGGGGATAAACCGTATTCATCTGCTGTTCCTTCGGAGGATGCGATGTGGGTTCTTGACTCATATTTTGCTTGGAGAAGGACTACAGAAGGCGACTCTTGGGCAAGGAATCGTTAATGGACCATTGACATTTATAACATACAATAGTTCGTTAAATTTTGAAAGTTAAACAGCGTCTCTGACGCCGTATAATATAAGTTCTTTGAAAACAGTGTCATTTATTTT
>JAKSJT010000087.1 GCA_024402125.1 Bacteroidales bacterium | reverse complement strand
CAATCTCTTCTTTCATGAACGACTCCTCAACACCGATTTCCTCAAGTTCTGTTGTGAATGTAGTGTGACGGCAGTGGTCACTCCAGTATGTATCGAGAATACGAAGCTCTGTCTCATTAGGGTCTCTTCCCTCCTGTGTGAAATACTTGACAACCTCGTTAAGGTCATCAGCATTCATGGCAAGACCCATCTTCTTGCAGTATCCCTCATACTCCTCTGGCTTCATTGCTGTGAAACCTTCGAGCACTGGGACTGGCTTTACTGCAGCCTGCTCTGTATCTGTAAGCTTGCTGAGGTCCTTTGGACGAGACTCAACAGCATTGATGTAATAATGCTTAATCTTCTCGATTGTCTCCTCTGTTGTATCTGCATCAAGGATAATGAGCTTAGAGCTCTTGATATTAACCTTTGCTGCTGGATCAATAAGACGAACGCAATCAACTGCAGATGCTGCACGCTGGTCGAACTGTCCTGGAAGGAACTCGACTGCAATAAACTTTGCACCTGTCAAATCGCACTCATCAGTAACGTTATCTGTCACGATTTCACCGAAAACCGTATAACGGCTCTTCTCGAGAAGCTCAGGGGTGAAACCGAATAGGTCATAGACATTAAGGAGTCTCAAACTCTTAAGTTCGAGCTGGAGATTCTCATTAAGTTCAGATTTCAAGCTCCTTGCTTCTACCTGAAACTCAGGATATTTTTCTACAAAAATGCGGTAGTTCATATGTTTTTTGTGATATTTCCTTGAAAAAAATTTAAAAGGTGGCTTGCTACAAGTCATCTGACTGAGCATTGCCACCTTTTTGTAAGTATCTAAATCGTTGTATTAAGAACTTTGTCTGTCTGCTGCTGTCGGAACTCCTTGAGTTTCGTCTCGAGTTCCTTGTCCGACAGGGCAAATATCTCTACAGCCAGAAGTGCTGCATTCTTAGCACCGTTAATTGCCATTGTAGCTACCGGTATTCCTCCCGGCATCTGTACGATAGAGAGAAGTGAATCCATTCCTCCTAGAGCTTTTGTCTGGATTGGAACGCCAATCACTGGAACTGTTGTCATACCTGCGACAACTCCAGCAACGTGTGCTGCACCGCCTGCTCCTGCTATGATTGCACCAATTCCACGGTCTCTAGCAGACTTTGCATACTCACACATGAGGTCTAGTGTGCGGTGTGCACTGATGACCTTCTTTTCATATTCAACTCCGAAACTATCGAGAGTGTCCATCGCAGCCTTCATGATATCGAGGTCGCTGGTGGAGCCCATTATTATTCCGACTTTCATACTGTGAAAAATTCTATTGAAAACAATATGCAAATGTACTCAATTTATACAATAAAAAAAATTAAAAATGGTTATCTTCGCAACCTAAATTCATAACAATTTTTTATGAGACCATTATTCCTAACAAACACACTTTCACACAACAAAGAACTGTTTGTTCCAATTAACCCAGGTCATGTAGGCATGTACGTCTGCGGACCTACAGTTTACGGAGATGCTCACCTCGGTCACGCTAGACCAGGAGTTACATATGATGTCCTTTTCAAACTTTTCAAGCACCTTGGCTACAAGGTGCGCTACGTTCGCAACATCACCGACGTAGGCCACTTGGAGCACGATGCCGATGAGGGCGAGGACAAGATTGCAAAGAAGGCTAGACTCGAGCAGCTCGAGCCTATGGAGGTTGTGCAGACTTACACAGACCGTTATCACGAGGCTATGCGTCAGCTTAACTCAGCAGCACCAAGCATTGAGCCACGTGCATCAGGACATATCATCGAACAGATCGAAACAGTAAAGACAATCCTCGAATCTGGATATGCTTACGAGAGCAACGGATCAATCTACTTCGATGTGGCTAAGTACAACAAGGATCATCATTACGGAATCCTATCAGGAAGATCCCTTGATGACACACTTGAGGGAACTAGAGCCCTCGACGGTCAGGATGACAAGCATGCTCCTTATGATTTCGCTATCTGGAAGAAGGCTGAACCTCAGCACATCATGCGCTGGCCTTCACCATGGGGACCTGGCTTCCCAGGATGGCACCTCGAGTGTTCTGTAATGGGAGAGAAGTACCTTGGACACGAGTTCGATATCCATGGCGGCGGAATGGACCTTATGTTCCCTCACCATGAGTGCGAAATTGCCCAGAACGTAGCATCCAGAGGAACTCATGGAGTTCACTATTGGGTACACAACAACATGATTACCATCAACGGACAGAAGATGGGCAAGTCCCTCGGAAACTTCATCACTCTTCCTCAACTGTTCAGCGGTGATCATCCAAAGCTTGACCAGGCTTACAGCCCAATGACCATCAGATTCTTTATCCTTCAGGCTCACTACCGTGGAACTCTCGACTTCAGCAACGAGGCTCTTCAGGCAGCTGAAAAGGGTCTCAAGAGAGTTATGCAGGCAGCCAAGGACCTTAGAGCTCTTGCTGCAGCCGCAGGAGTTGTTTCCCCTGTTGTCGGAACAGAAGGTCACAAGGCTCACGAGATGGTCTACGGAGAGTTCACAACAGACGTAGCTCCTGAGACATGTCCAGCAGACAACGCTGAGGTAAAGGCAATCTTTGACGGCGTTTACGAGGCTCTTTGCGACGACCTCAACACTCCTATTGCACTTTCAAAGATTTTCGATGCTGTCAGAATCATCAACACAGCCAAGGAGAAGAAGATCAAGCTCTCAAAGGGAGACTATGAGACTCTTGTCCGCCTCTTCGACAACGTTCTTTTCGGAGTACTTGGACTAAAGGACGAGGAGAGCGAAAGCGGAAAGAGCGCAAAGGCTATCGCAGGTCTTATGGACATCGTTCTTGAAGACAGAGCAAAGGCTAAGGCAGCTAAGGACTGGGCAACCAGCGACAAGATTAGAGACACCCTCAAGGCTCTTGGCATCGCAGTAAAGGATACCAAGGACGGAGTTGAATGGACACTCGAATAAGAGTTTCCTGAATACAGTTAAAGGACTGACCAGCAAGTCTTCATAGGCTTCAGGTCAGTCCTTTGTTTTTGTATTTTAAGTTCGTTAATCTCTACAGTTTTAAAGTCTCCTTTACGGCCTTCTCTATTGATCCCTCTCTCATTCCTGCACGAACAATAGTTCCGTCTGGAGAGAACAGCATAAGTGTAGGAATTGCTCTGACACCATATGCTTTGATATCAGCCTCTGATGGTTCAAGCATCAGCTCATACGGAATGCCAAGTTCCTTAGCCGCCTTGATAGAATCCTCTTTTTTGTCTGATACTGCAATTCCGACAACGGTAAGACCTTTCTTACCATACTTGTTATAAACATCGATGATGTATGGAGTCTCTCTTTTACATGGTCCGCACCAACTTGCCCAGAAATCAACAAGAACATAATTACCCTTACCTAGATAGTCCGAAAGTTTCACAGCCTTCCCTGACGGAGATGATGCAGATATATCTGTAAAACCATCAGTCAGTTTCTGATTCTTTGACTGGGCACCGGCAAGAATGCTTGTTCCCAAAAAGGCAGCCATGGACAAAAGAACTACTATTAAAGATTTGATATTTTTCATACACAGGAATTTAAATTCGGAAGCAATATAGTTATTTCCAAACAAAGTTCATCTTTTTCTCAAAGAAAGATGATTCTTTGACAAGAGGTTTGTATCTTTGAGAAATAACAAGATTACTGAATCAGAAATCATATGAAACTCATTTCATGGAACGTCAACGGACTTCGTGCCGTTGTCGGTAAAAACTTCGCTGAAGACTTCGAGAAGTTGGATGCGGACTTCTTCTGTCTCCAGGAGACTAAAATGCAGGAAGGTCAACTTGACCTTGAATTTATGGGTTACCAGTCATACTGGAACTATGCTGACAAAAAGGGGTATTCCGGAACTGCAATCTATACAAAGCATACACCCATTTCTGTCACTTATGGAATGGGCATAGACGAACATGACCACGAAGGCAGAGTCATAACTCTCGAAATGGAGAAGTTCTATCTTGTCTGTGTATATACCCCTAACTCTCAAGATGGTCTCAAGAGACTTGATTACCGAATGAAATGGGAAGATGACTTTAGAGAATACCTTTTATCCCTTTCAAAGAAAAAGGGTGTTGTTGTCTGCGGAGACCTTAATGTAGCCCACAAGGAGATTGACCTTAAGAACCCTAAGACAAACACCATGAACCCTGGATTCACCCAGGAGGAAAGGGACAAGATGACAACTCTTCTTGACAGCGGTTTTGTTGATTCCTGGAGAATGCTCAACCCTGATACCGTCAAGTACTCATGGTGGTCATACAGATTCCATGCAAGGGAGAAGAACACAGGTTGGCGTATTGACTACTTCCTTGTAAGCGAGAACATCAAAGAGAATATCAAAGGGGCGGAGATACACAATGAAATATTTGGTTCAGACCACTGTCCTGTCGAACTAACACTTGATTTCTAATAAGACTTACAATAAAACCATCAATTATGAGTGAAACTAAAACTAACCCTGCAGATCTCAACGGAGACGGCAAGGTAACATTCGCAGAACAAATCCAGTACACAGCCAGCAAACTGGGAGAAGCAGCAGGAAAGGCTGTCAACAAAGCAGAGGAATTAATCGAGGAAGCCAAGGCATCTGAGACCTATGCAAAGGCTAAAGCAAAGGCAGGTGAACTCGCTGAAGAAGCTGCAGAAGCAGGTCAGAAGGCAATAGCTAAAGCAGAAGAACTCGTAGAGCAGGTTAAGGCATCCGAGACTTATGCAAAAGTCAAAGAAACAGCTGAGGACCTTACAGAAAAGGCCAAGGAGAAGGCTGCAGAAGCTAAAGAAATAATTCAGGAGAAGCTTAACAACAATTAAGCTTTATTCTTACAGATGCAAAAGAAGGAGAGTATATGTGTGCTCCCCTTCTTTTCGTTTATTGAAATAATCTTTCTAGTGTCTTTTCTTCAAAGATTCTACAGCATAGGAACCTAGTCCGCACACAGCCTGAGTCAGAGCCTGGGACTCGTGTGACAATGTAGCGAATACTATTCCGATTTCAAATGGAATACCGTACACTGATGAAATCGCTAGTGCCACAATATAATGGAATGCACCGAATCCTCCCGGAACAGGAACCAGAGAGCTAAGTGATCCCGCTATCATAAGGAACAGGGCATCAACAAGATCGAGACTTCCGATAAGTTCAGGAGCAACAGGTTTCACTGCCCAAAGAATCGATGCGCTCATAAGCCAATACATGAGCCAGATCAGAGCCGTGTACACAAAGAACAGCCATGCCTTGTCCATCTTAAGACAGCTTGTGAAACCATTCCAGATACCTAAGGCGAACCCGGAAATCTTGCCGGCGATGCCTCCGCTGTTTCTGAACCTATAAAGTGCATAGACTACCACTGCACCGACAACAGCAAGCGGAATCAGAATCCACCATAGACTAAAATCCAATTTATCCGATAGAGGTGTCCACATCCTCTCAACAAAGAAAGAACCGAACCTTCCCCAACCCAGTAGAAGTAGAACTACTAGAAGAGTCAATAGGCTAAGAATATCGCAAGACCTGTCAACAACGACCGTTCCTAGAACCTTGTCATACGAGGCGAGTTTCTTTCCATTAGTGTCCGAAGACGAATTAGCGGTAATGTATCCGCATCTGACAAACTCTCCGATTCTAGGCAGAACCATATTAGCCAGATAACTGATATTTATGGCGTTGAAAGAAACAGACTTTTTTGTTGTCGGATCTATTGGGAGAAGAATCATTCGCCACCTAAGACCTCTAAGCCAGAACGCGAATATGCCCGCCGCCATGCCCAAAAGCACAAATTCCCATTTGCATTGGGACAGACTTGAGACAAAATCATCCCATTTTACGCTCCTGAAAGAGAACCACAACAGGACTACGGCGACAGCAAGCGACACCGAATATTTAATAATATTTGTTAATTTCGCATTCATTGCGACAAAAATAGTAAATTTGTCGATTATTAAATTGTTCACCCATGAAATCTATCCTCGGCATCGGAAATGCCTTAACAGATATTCTCGCAGTTTTGCCTGACGACAAGTTCCTTAATGAGTACCACCTTCCTAAGGGAAGCATGCAGTGGGTCGATAAGGACACATGCGACAAAATCTTTGACGCACTTAAGCCAATGGGCATCCAGTATGTTGCTGGAGGCTCCGCTGCCAATACAATCACAACAACTGCCATCTTCGGCATGCCTTCTGGATTTATTGGAAAAATCGGCGACGATGAGATAGGATCACTCTACAAGAGCGACCAGGAGCAGTATGGTATCAAGTCCACTCTTCTGAAAGGAAAGGACATCTCCGGTAGAGCTATGGTATTCATTACTGCAGCCAACGCAGAGAGAACTTTCGCCAACTACATGGGTGCAACTCTTGAAATGGGACCAGAAGACCTGAAGCAGGAGTACTTCGAGGGATATGACTACTTCCATATCGAAGGCTACCTTGTTCAAAACCAGGCTTTGGTTCGCAAAGCTGTTGAGATGGCAAAAGCCGCAGGATGTATCATTTCCATTGACATGGCGTCATACAATGTAGTTGAGTCCAACAACTCATTCCTTCACAATATTGTGGAGAACTATGTTGACATTGTCTTCGCCAACGAGACTGAGGCAAAAGCATTCACAGGCAAAGAGCCTGAGGAGGCTTGTCATGAAATCGCTCAGATGGTTCAGATTGCAGTAGTCAAGACAGGAAAGACCGGATCGATGATCCAGCAGGGAGACGAGTTCTATCAGATCCAGCCATGGCCAGCAAAGGCAATTGACGCAACAGGTGCTGGTGACACATATGCTGCAGGATTCCTCTATGCACACTCTTTAGGAATGCCTCTTAAAGTATGCGGCGAGATAGGCTCAATTATTGCAGCAAAAGTAGTCGAAGTAGTTGGTTCTAAGATTGACATCCCTAGATGGAAAGCTGCAAAGCAGGAGATCAGAGAACTAATTTCAGCTAATACCCCAACTGAATAGAGATGATTGAAGAGATTAAAGATATATTTAGACGCAAAGGTCTGAAAAAACACGCCAGTCAAGTACCGACAGCACTGACACCTATCAAGCAGGTGCGTTCTGCCGTTGCATTCATCGACGTAAGTGACACATCTTTCGATGCATGTAAAATGGCCATTCAGGCATTCTACAGGGACTATGACATCAAAGGTGATATCTTCTTCTTCGACTTTAGAAAGATCGGTAAGGGCGAAAGACTTATTACCAGTATCCAGACAACAGTCCTTCTCAAAGACCTCAATTGGTTCGATAAGCCAAGCGAGGAGAAGATCGGGCTTATGCTAGGCAGCAACCCTGATCTTTTCATTTCCCTTATCAACAATAACAACTACCCTATCGAGTTCATGGCAAACTGCTCTCAGGCCAAGTTCAAAATCGGAAGGAAACAGCTCCCTAATGGAGTTTTCGACCTCGTCATCTCCGATCCACCTGAGAAAGAACTGTCACAGCTTGACAGTTTCAAGGCTATCAGAGCTTTCCTGAACAAGATTTCGTAAACATATCACCATGCTGAAAAACATAATCGTAGCAATTAAAGGCTTCTTTATGGGAGCCGCTAATGTTGTGCCTGGAGTATCAGGCGGTACAATCGCACTTCTCACTGGCATCTATGAAGAACTTATCAATGCTCTCAACGCATTGATGGTCCCTGCAACATACAAAAAGCTTCTCAACAAGCAGTTCAAGGAATTCTGGAATGACATCAATGGAACATTCCTCGTTTGGCTGATGATCGGTGTTATCATAAGCATCTTCTCTCTTGCCAAACTCATGGAATATGTAATCAACTGGTATCCTATCCAGACTTGGGGATTCTTCTTCGGAATGATTGCAGCTTCAGCAGTTGTAATGCTAATGGATGTCAAACAGTGGAAATTGTCAGACATCGTATGGGCTATCCTTGGTGGAATACTAGGAATTGTAGTATGTACACTCTCTCCTACTCAAACACCTGATGACCTCTGGTTCATCTTCATCTGTGGTGCCATCGCAATCTGCACAATGATCCTACCTGGAGTATCAGGAAGCTTCGTACTTCTTATACTTGGCAAATACGAGTACATCATGTCAGCAGTCAACGATATGAACATACCAGTCCTAATCGTCTTTGCTATAGGATGTGCTATAGGAATCCTAGCATTTGCGAAGTTCCTTCACTGGCTGCTTGCTCATCATGAGAGACAGACAATGCTCGTTCTAGTAGGATTTGTTATTGGATCTCTTGTCAAGGTCTGGCCATGGAACGATCCAGCTGCTATAGTAAAGGCACAGTTCCTCGCTGACGGAATGAGCATGGAAGCAGCATCCACTTCTATAGACGCAATGGTTAATGCCGGGGCTCCAATCAAGCAGGCAATAACCAATCTCCATGTATTTGGAGCTTGTTTCTGGGCAGCCATTGGTATAGCACTAGTAGGAGCACTACAGTTCTTAAGTGTTGGGAAAGGCTCTAAAGAAGCATAATTAGAACCAAAATATAAGATTATTTAAAAATTGAATTGCAGAAATAAGAATTTTACTTATATTTGCAGTCCCAAAAGAGGATGGTTCGGTAGCTCAGCTGGATAGAGCAACAGCCTTCTAAGCTGTGGGTCTTGGGTTCGAATCCCAACCGAATCACTTTTACAATAAGCCAATTGACCAAATATCAGTCAGTTGGCTTTTTTCTTTTTAAATATCCTATACCAAGTCCATACAAGGTTCATTCTTAGAACAAAAAAATGCGGCCCAAACCACCTTTGAGTCGCATCCTTTTAATATTGTCATTCTTATCTCTGCACAAGGTTATTGTGATCACTTAAAACAGTTTGTCCGTTTCGATAATAGATAGTCACGCCATCATCTTCTTTAATGTATACCTTATCTGCACAACGGGACAAATCAATTGACGAAATATTGTTATGATAGCATTCCAACTGGTAAAGTTTTGAGCATTTTGTAACGTCAAGACTTTTCAGTTTGTTGTCATTAATGTATAACTTTTTGAGGTTCAAACATTTTGACAAATCAATAGCTTCCAAGTCATGGTTTTCAGTTGAGCAAGAGAAAAACTCAAGTTTTGTATTCTTCGATACGTCAATCTTCTTAAATGTACCTCTCACTTCGAGTCTAGTAAGATTCTTAAAATACCCTATCCCTTTATAAGAAGCACTAGGAAAAGCAATCGAAGTAACGGATTCCGCCTCAGTGATAGAAACCTTTCCATCATGGTCTATGTCAAAGTTTTTATAGCAGTAGTCTTTAAACTTAGCATCTTCCAACTGCGTACATACATCATCAACTTCAGGAAGATCTGATTCAACTTTTGTACATGAGCACAAAAACATGAAAGCAAAAAAAGGAATGAATAACAAATGTCTCATATAATATATATAGTACACTGATAGGACTTCGTATAAGGACATAACGATTCGGAGTATTCTCTTAAATATCGATAATTATGTCCTCTTTCACAAAAATAAGGATCAAATATAGACATCCCAAATAATTTAAAGTGCCTGTTTGCAGATGCAAAATGAAATGGACTATCATCAATGAGAATCTCATAAACAGATAATGCGAAAACTAATCGACAAGGAAATATCTTGAGAGAAATAGCGTATTTACATTATGATTTTGTACTAAAATGATATGTTTTAGACTAGCGAAATAATTTAA
>JAKSJT010000086.1 GCA_024402125.1 Bacteroidales bacterium | reverse complement strand
GTAATTCAATGTGATCAATAGAGAATTCTGCAGAGCATGAGTCGTAGAGTACACCTATCTCCTTCTGATCCTCTGTTCCATACCCGCTTACGATGTTCTTAGTATTAAGGCGTTCGTCAACACCAGTAATTTGCTGACCAAGGACACTGGATATTTCTGCCAGTGAATCTATTGTGAAATTATGTTTACCACTTAACCATTGTGTAATGACAGATGGCTTCTTACCTAGGGCAGCGGCTAATTGACTTCGTGTCATTCCTGCCTTTGTCATAGCATACTTGATTTGTTCAGCAGTAATTCTGCGTCTAATTTCTAAATTCTCCTTCATATTGCAAAGATATGAATTATTATAATATAAAATGAAATATTTCATATATAATTAAAATATTAGACAAAAATAAAACCTCACTCTTGTCGGAATGAGGTTTTAGATAAGAGTATAATAATCTGCTTTTAGTCGTATATGAACTCGAATTCATCAAGATGAAGAGTACTTCCGACACCACCTGTGAAGAAGTCTCCATAGCGGCTTGATGAAGCTACAATCACTATGTATTTAGGAGCTCTTTCTGCTCTATAGTCAATATCGAGTGTGAACTCTATATATCCTTCAGTGTCGTAGTCAATTTCCATGTTCGCGAATCCGATGATATGTGGATCCTTCTCCGTATCGACATACTTCTTCTCTGCTGAGAGGACATGGAACTGATCATCCCAGTCGGTAATAATTACTTCTACCTGACCGATATCGTTCTTGCCAAGGAGAGACTTGTGGTCTTCATCAGCATAGCTGATTGGTGCAGGAACGTATGATAACCATCCATGTAGAGCCTTTGGTCTTGATGAGAATGGAATACCCCATGCAAGTTCTGCTCCCAGGCCCTGGAGCTTTACGAACTGTCCTGTGAAGAGGCTACCTGCAGCGAACTTGACAACAGCGTAGCTGCTCTCGAGCTTTGCTGCCTTTTTGCCTTCACCCTTCTTAGCCACAAACTCTTCATCAGGAGTTGTTGCACTACCTGTGAATGAACTTGTTGCCTTGTTTGCAGAGTCCCAGATCAACTGGTCTCCGATAGCTCCCTTAGGGTATGGGTACCAGGTCTTGCCTTCAAGGTTCCACTGGTCGAAGTTCATGTTATAGAGCTGGACAGGGTTTTCGGTAGTGAAGCTGTAAACACTGGAGATATCAGAACCGTTTACAACTCTGACCTCGTAAGAAGTTCCGCTGGATAGATTGCTCACAGTTGCTGAGATCCCAACACCGGCAATTTTCGCATCCTCAACCTTTGTCCATTCTGTGTCATCTGCTCTCTTGATCTGAAGCTCAGGGGAACCAGTACCGTCAAATAAGCCGCGTATATTGGCGTGGAAGCATCTGTAAGCAACAGATGTCACCTCAACTTTAATTGCGGTCTGTAGGGCCTTGAAATTCCAGATTATCTCCTCTCCCTTGTAGACTACTTTGAATGTTCTTGCAAGAACACAGTCAAGAGTCATAGGTGGGTTGAAGTCCTCTGTTACATCATACAGTTCAAAGTGATCTGAGATACGACCTGTTGTGGAAACAATCTCCGATCCTTCAGCCTCAAGCTTCATTGAAGTGATCTCAAGCTTAGATAGAGGCTGTCTGTCTGAAACATATACGATAGCTGTTTTTGTATCAAGATTGAACTGTGCCTTTCCTACCTGATTCGAGCAAGTTATATATCTTTCAATATCCTGGACTGCACGGATAGTCCATTCATAATCCTGATATGTATGCATCATAATTTTGATAGGGGAGCTAAGGTCAATAGTTGATCCCAAAGATCCGTCCATCACTGCCTCTTCTGAGATTTCAAAGTTCTTTACTTTGAGATTCTTCATGTCAGCAGTTTCCTCCAGATAGACTGTTGCAGTTCTAGTACTGTTGTCCAGTGAAACTGATTTCTGTCCTTCAACCTCAAGAGAAAGTATGTTAGCTGGAATAACAGGATAGTCCATCGTGTTCTTGAAACATGAAGTTGCAAGAGCACAGATGAATAATAGTGTTATATACTTTCTTATTGACATTATTGATTAAGCAGTTTTTGTTTGTTAGCCTTTCTCTGACCTGTTCCGATATAGAAACTTGTACCGAACTCGATAGAGAGGAGGTTTACTTTGAAGTTGGCGCTACTTGTGAACATCTCGCTAGTGTCAACCTGATTCTTTGTCTGGAATGTCTTCTGGAAGTTAAGTCCCATTACGCCGACCTGTACCTCGAATGCAACCTGGTTTGTCACGAAGATACAGATACCAGGAACAAGGCTGAGGCTTCCTTTGTAGGTGTCCTCATATACGCCATGCTTAAGTCCATCCTCCATCTTGTAGGACTCGCTTTGGGCATAGGCTCCAGTAAGGCGACCTTCAATCACAATTGCGAAACGCTTGCTGTTCTGGATAGGCATATAGTCTCGGATTGTTGCAGATCCACTGAAAGACTGCCTGAGAAGGCCATAGTCATTGACATCAAAATTCAAGTCGTCTCCAAGCGATAGGCTTGCGGAAGCAAGGTCTGCTGATGTTCTGTCGTAATCGAATCTGACTCCGGCAGAAACATTGTCCTTGAAGAAGTAATGAACAGTAGGGGCAACGCCTACAGTGTATGCGCTTCCGGAAATGTTCTTTAGCAGTGATGCAAGCAAATGGTATCCCATATCGTTTGCAGAGTTGCCCAGGTCAAATGTATTGTAAGAGAATGTGATTCCTGATCCGATTGTTCCCTTAGGGATGAATCTTGATGAAGGAAGTTCAATTCCTCTGTCAAATACGTTTTCGTTATCTCCCGCAGCAAATGCCATGGTTGCGGATGCAACCATGACTGCGAATATTGTTGTAATAAGTCTTTTCATAATGTATTATCTGTAATTGATAGCCGCACGCTGCTCTTCTGTAAGTTCAGTTGGGTCGTATACCAGCTCGAATTCATCAAGCAGAAGAACTGAACCCTTACCTCCAGTGAAGAAGTCACCAAGCTTACTTGCTGCACCTACGATAACGATGTATCTAGGGATTCTGGTGGTGCTTCTGTAAGTAAGAGGAATGCAGAACTCGACATACTCTCCATTTGTTGAGCCGGATATCATTTCACCTGTTGCGATAAGACCAGGGTCATCATCCTTGACAAATGTAGATGTACTTGTGTTGATCTTGAACTTGTTTGCCCAATCTGTCAGCATGATTCTTACCTGGCAGTTATCCTCAGTACCCTTAAGGTCGTTGTATGGAGCTTTAGTGTAGTCAATTGCCTTAGGTGTGTACTTGTAGTATCCCTTGAGCGCAATTGGTCTTGCTGTGAATTCATAACCCCAGTCGAGTTTTGCACCAAGACCTGCTACAGAGTCAAACTTACCTGTGTAGATGTTACCTGCAGCGAACTGTCCGAATTCAGTAGAACTTTCAAGTCTAGCTGCCTTCTTTCCTTCTCCTGCTACTGCGAGGTCATTCTCCTCAGGAGTTGTAGGAACTACACCAAGAGAACTTGTTCCAGGGTTTGCTGAGTCCCAGATAACGGTTGAGTTTGCATTTGGATACCAAGCGGAACCGCTCTTGTACCAGTTATCAAAGCTGAGGTTAGGTACATCCTGAATTCCTTCGGTTGTGAAGTGAACTTCCTTGGTATCCTTATCCTTAGAAGAGATGGCACGGAATACATATTCTGTAGAAGGCTCAAGACCGAAGAGCTCACATGAGAATCTCTTCTCCATGTTATTGAATGCAATGACTCCGTCGTAGTCAATCCATTCGTCGCTGCTTGCTTCCCTGTACTGGAATCCGATTCCCTCTGGCATGTTCTCAACGAACCACTTACCGTTAAGGATCGCGAACTTAGCCCAAGCTGAAGCGTTTACTGCTTCTGCATCAACAGGGGACAGGATATGGAATGTGAATACCTTCTGCTCAAAGTGGTTCTTTGTATCAATGACTGTTGTCATGAATGAGTATGTGTTGTCACTGATAGGAAGAGAGCCGATAAAGTCAGTGATATCAATATTTGCTTCAGTTGAACCGTAGATAACAGAGCTTGTGCTAATACCGATCTTCTGGAGTCCTGAAACTGTAGCGCTGGAAGCATCTACGAGTTCTGTGTGAGCTGAAAGGCCATGCTCAAGCATTGTCTTGTCAGAGTGAGCAAGAACAAGGTTATTGATTCCTCTAGGAGCAGAGAATGAGATGATCTTGCTGTCTGAACTACCGAATGATACCTTTATTTCCTCCGGTGTATCAAAATTGGTTGTAATGGCAGGGAGATTTACTCCACTGAAGTCAGCTACGAGTGTGTAATGCTTCTCAAATACTGTCTCGTCAACAGTAAGAGTGAGTCCGAATCCTCCGAAATCATCGGTATCTTCAAGGAGATTGAACTTAAGGTCGTAGTGCTGCTTTGCCTTTACTCCGGTAATTGTCTGCTCTCCTGATGAGAACACCTTACCGTCGTTATTGACCATTTCTAGAGTCCAAGTAAGAGTACCAGTCTGCGCAAAGTATGCGGAGTCAGAAAGATTGCCGCTCTCGCTGCTGAAAATAAGTGGATCACCAATAGTGTTGCTGACAGATACAGAGTAGGAAGAGAAGTTCTCCTTAACTTCATCTGCAAAGTCTACAGTCACCATAGTGTTGGCCATAGAACAGATGATAGTTGTTGTCTGTGTCTGTTCAGGCTTTACAAGAACATCGGAACTACCCTTATATAGAGGTGTATTCCAAGCCGCGTTGAGTTCATCTCCACTGTATGCGGAGATGGTATAGTTTCCGGCAGAAAGCTTCCAAGCCTCGCTAAGAAGCTGCCTGTGATCATCGATGACAGTTTCCTGATTTGTTTTCTTGTTGACTGCTTTCAGTGAGAATACCATGTCGTCTTTTGGCGCCTCGGCGCTCTTTACGACAATCTCGCTTGAGTAGTCTTTTGTCAAGTCCACATTCAGATAACCGTACCTTCCTTCTTCAGGGTCGCCCTGGGTACAGCCAGAAGCAACCGCCAGAAGCACTGAGGTTGGAATGATCATCAGTATGTGTCTCAAATTCTTCATTTTCCTGTGTTAGGTATTTGTTATGCTTCAGGAACGAAGAATGTGAGAGTCTTCTCGAGAGTCTGACCTTCCTGGTCAGTGACCTTCAGTGTGAAGACATGCTCGGATCCAGGTGCTGGGCTATAGAGCATGATCATCGGAATCAGTGAAGAGAGTGAGAAGTTCACGCTTGTCTGGTTGTAGATAGCGTCACCTGTTGGGATACCGATACCCATGCCGTCAAGGGCTGCAACCATGACAGGGTCATTGATAAGGTCCATGTCGAACGGACCGTCAGCGAAGTAGTCATATGATGGCTGCTCAGCAAGTGCTGCAATAACTGGAGAAAGAACCTCTGAATCTACACTTACAACGAATGTCTTGATCATCTTAGGAGCTGAGATGAGAATGTCAACATTCATTGGGTTTGTGATAGGAGTGTTTGTGAACTCTGGGTTTGCCTCCCATGACATTGTAGGAGCATCAGCTGATGGCTGATCTTCGCCTTCACCTTCACCGTTGTCACCACCTTCCTCACCAGAATCGTTGCCGCCGTCAACAGGTGTCTCGTCCCAACCAGGGATGAAGATGTTGTCATTCTTCTCGTTCATCGAGTCGTCGATTGTGATGTTGAGAGAGTTTACCTGACCTGTTACCTTAGCGTCAAGTGTTACAATATGGTAGTCCTGAGCGGCAACATTTGATACTGAAAGCTCAGCGTGAGTCTCAGAATTGTCAATTGCTCTATATGCGTCAACCTTGATCATGATAGGAGCCACTGTGAAGTAGCCTGCCTTATTCTGCTCGATAGCTTCTCTGTCCCAGATGAGGGTTCTTTCTGAAGCGTCCTCAGCAGTCCAGGTTGAAGCGTTTGTCACTGTTACAGTGAAATCAGAAAGCTCGTTTCTGAAGTTCTCTGTTGTAACAAAAGATATCTTCATGTTTGTAAGTGTACAAGACACAGATACTGGTGTAACCTCTCCTACGATGATTGAGAAGTTCTGGCTTCCTCCGTAGATAGGCTGGTCAAATGCAGCAAGCTTGTCTCCAGCTGATGTAGCAGTAACGGTGTACTCTCCCTCAGCGAGCTCAAGAGCTGTAGGGACATCTGCATATCTGTCATAAGTCTTTGACCATCCGTCCTCACGGGTTATGCTTACCTTGAAGTCAGCGACGTTCACTGAGCTTGCCTTTGTAATGTAGTCACCCGAGTATGTGAGGTCGAATGACACTGTTCCGAGCTTAACTTCCTGCTTAGGCTCTTTGGTGCAGCTTGTCAGCATGACTGCTGCCATAGCTAATATGTATAATATCTTTTTCATACTTGTTATTCGTAAAGGAGTCTTATATCATCAAGGTATAGCACACTTCCTGCGTGGACTGTATGCTCTCCACTGATTGTTGTCATTTTATATGATCTTGTGCTTGTTGCGTTCTTCGCACTTGACTTGAAGTCAATAAAGATTGAACCGGCCTTCTTGTCTGTTACAGTGTATGTAAGTGGGATAGAAAGTTCTGTCCATGAACTTGCGTTCTCTGTGATTGTGTCAATCTTTCCTGTAGCGATGACATTTCCGTCGGTATCCTTGACCTCGCAGTAAGCGTAGAATGGATCATTGCTCTGGCAGTCGAACTTGTACATGAACTTAAGGGCAGATGGTCTTGTTGAGAATGAGTGACCTTCTGATACCTTAGCCCAGCTTCCTTCGTTCAAGTTGTTGGCTGATCCGATGAACAGCTCACCGCCATGTGCAGTTCCGTATGAAATCAAAGAAGCGTTGTCTCCGATTGCAATTGTTGCAACGACTGCACTTGTGTTTCCGGCATAGGCGTCGTTTGATACGAGTGCAACTGTTGGATAAGTCTTGAAATCCTGATAAGCTGCTGATACCTGTGTGTTAAGTGTGACAGGGGAGTTTACTGCCCACCAAGCATCTTCTCCCTCCTTGTAAAGCTGCCACCAGTATACGGTGAACTTTGAAGAGGAAAGTGTGATGTTTGTCTTGAAGATATTCTCAGTGTAGTCCTCAAAGCCGCTATTTCCGACCTGATCAGGGTTCTCTGTATTAATTGAAGAGACTGCGCTGACATTCTCATCATTGCCACCATAGATGGTTCTGAAGAATGCTGGCTTTCCTGCGACAAGACCATTGGCATCATCGAAGATAACCTTGTTGCCATATGCTGAAACAGCATCAGCAGTCAACCATGACTCTCCGTCAGTAGAGTACTGCATCTTGATCTTGCTGATGTCAGCGATTGAAGAAGCGTTTGTCAATGTAGCGGTAGGGGATACAATCTTCCATCCCCAGATGTTTACATCCTCAGCGCTGAACTTTGCCTGGAGTGGAACAGTTGTTAGCTTGAATGATGCACTTGACTGCTTCTCCATCTTGTCAACTGCACCGACAGTGAATGATACGAATGTCGGATCAGTAGAAGAGTATGTGGCATCCTGACTTATCTGGGAGATAAGTCCAGAGAAGTCAATGTAACCCATTCTGAGAGTTGTGTCAGCAAGGAACTTAAGACCCTTGCTAAGAAGAAGCTCCTTCTGTGAAGGAGTGATCTCAGCAAGATCAATGCTCTTAGGAAGACCAACTGTGCTTGTCAGATAGTCGGAGTCCATATTGAGGACAAGTCCCTTAAGACCGTTCTTTGCCTGAACGCTTAGGATGGCATCATTGATGTCAACCTTTGCTCCTGCTGCGAATCCGTAAGAGAAACTGTTTGTCACTGTTCCTCCGTGAGAGAACTGAGGACCGTCAAAAGGTGCTGCATATGATGGGATGTCGTATGTGCTCTCGACTGTCTCGACTGCCTTGTCAATGAGGATGTTTACTCCAAGACCACCGAAACGTGGGTCTGTCTCGATGTTGAATGTGACATAATCATTTGGAGAGTAGTTGAAAGTCTCACTCTTGAAGTATACAAGAGAATCCTTTACACCACCATCCTGAACACCTGATCCGCCGAGCTGTGCGTAAACCTCAAGATATACCTCACCTCCTGGGATATATGCTGATCTGGTTTCAGTTTTTGAGAACTTGACATACTTGCTGGTATGCTTTGCATGCCTGACAAAAGTGTAGTAGTTGGAGTAGCTGCTGGAGAGGTTTTCTCCATAGTTTACCTTTACCTTGACATTGCCAAGCTTCGCTACAGCCTCCACCTTGTCTGGCTGTCCTCCATTTTCCTTGTAACCGTGAACGGTAAATGATTTGTCTGCTAAATAATAAGGCTTTGAGAATCCGCAGCCTAATGAGTCACCATGATGAGCTACAAGTCTGAACTCGCCAGCATTGAGCTTAATGGTCTGGCCTTTGGCTTTATCGTATTTGTCTCGATAAAGTCTGATAGCTTTAGAGTTGTATATCTCTACACTGAAGCTATCGATTGAAGGCAAAATCTCTGGGTCATCGGCTTTAGTTTCTATGATAATGTTCCTGGGATCCTGAGATAGTCCGATGACTACTCCTCCCTCGTAACCTTGAGGATTGGGGATGTCCTCTCTAGTACATGAAACAATCATCATTAAAGCCATTGAGACCGTTAATAATGTTTTCTTCATTTTTAATAATACTAAGACTTAAAAGTTCGAACTGCAAAGATAGCAAAAATTACCGAAAAGGTGCCTTTGGCACATGCCCAAATGACCTCTGTAGCACGCTGAGGCCAATTAAGCAATTAATCCGTGTGAAAAGACAATTATTTGTAGTATTTTTGTATGATAAGGTCAAATAGTGGCTTTTTTGTATATATGGCAAATACACCGGAAAATAACTAAACAAACGAAAACAGTAAAACACTGGAGTGGAACGAACATATCCGTAGACGTGCGGGTATGTACATCGGTCGCCTGGGTAACGGAGACAACCCTGGAGACGGTATCTACGTGCTTCTTAAGGAGGTTGTGGACAACTCTCTCGATGAGTTCTCTATGGGATTCGGAAAGCAGATCCAGATAAAGATAGAAGGCAAGACTGTTTCAGTCCGTGACTTTGGTCGAGGAATTCCTCTAAAGTCAGTTGTGGCTGTTGTCAGTCAGCTTAACACGGGTGGTAAGTTCGATGACGAGTCTTTCAAAAAGTCTATCGGACTTAACGGAGTTGGTACCAAGGCCGTGAATGCTCTTTCATCTTCATTCTATGTGGAGTCCTTCAGAGGAGGAGAAAGTTCATGGGCAAGGTTCTCTAGAGGTGTGCTTCTAGAATCAGGAACCAAGGAAGGCCTTAGCGAGAAAAACGGAACTTATGTGGAGTTCACCCCTGATGAGGAAAAGTTCGGAAACTTCGCATATAACATGGATTATGTCGTATCCATGGTCAAAAACTTCTCATATCTGAAGAAGGGTTTGACTCTCGTTCTTAACGGAGAGTCATATAAGTCAGAGAACGGACTTCTTGACCTTGTGAACGAGAATCTCTCCGAGCAGCCTCTCTATGCACCGATTCACCTCGAAGGGGAGGATATTGAAATAGTCCTTACTCACGGTAACTCTTATGGTGAGAATATCACCTCCTTTGTTAACGGACAGAATACTAGAGATGGAGGAACACACCTCGCAGCATATAGAGAAGCTATTGCCAAGACGTTGAAGGAGTTCTTTAAGAAGAACTATGAACCAAGTGACTGCCGTCAGGGTATTGTAGGAGCTATCAGTATCCAGGTTCAGGAACCTAACTTCGAGGGTCAGACAAAGACTAAGCTCGGTTCTACATATATGTGGGAGAAGGAGGAGAGAGACTCTTCTGGAAAGATCATAAAGAACGATGCCGGTTCTGTAGAGATTAACAGAGGTGCGACTATCGGAAGCTTTGTCAACGACTTTGTTGCAAATCAGCTGGACAACTATCTCCACATGCATATGGACATCGTTCCTGTAATTGAGAACAAGATCAAGGAGAACCAGGCTGAAAGAGAGGAAAACAAAGAAAACAACAAAAAGAATAAGAAA